>JBAPTW010000458.1:0-1972 GCA_049282355.1 Gammaproteobacteria bacterium
GAATGAGGACGCTGTAACGAAACAATGTCTGATGGTTTCGGTCTTCAATGGGCGCCACGGCGCGGCAGCTTTCCGCGCCCAGGCTTTCGCCCGGCGCCTCCCCGGGAGCCGATAGCTGACTTGGGATCGGGGTCTGCAGCAAGGTCCACCGCGCGCGCGAGTCCAGCCACGCGCCCCGGTGGCAACTCTTCCCATTGGCCGGCGCGAAGCCAGCGGCGCAGCTCCACGAAACCAAAGCGCACGCGGATGAGCCGACTGACATGGCAACCCTGCGATTCCCATAACCGGCGGACTTCCCGGTTGCGCCCCTCGCGCAGCGTCACGTGATACCAGCGGTTGCTCCCCTCGCCCCCGGCCTCTCGCACATCCTCAAAATGCGCCATGCCGTCCTCCAAAGGAATGCCGGTCTTTAGCCGCGTGAGCGTTTCCGCTGTCACGGCGCCCCGCACCCTGACGGCGTATTCTCTCTCGATGCGGCTGCGGGGGTGCATGAGCCGATGGGCAAGCTCACCGTCATTGGTGAACAGCAATAACCCGCTGCTATCGAAGTCAAGGCGTCCGATAGCTATCCAGCGGCTCTCTTTGAGCGGCGGAAGGTGCTCAAACACCGTGGGACGGCCTTCGGGATCATGGCGCGTGCAGGCCTCCCCTGCGGGTTTGTGATAGCAAAGCACACGGCGCCTGCGGATGTGTACCGCCACTGCAGGGATGCGCCGGCCGTCGACGGTGATGGTGTCCTTTTCGCCGACCCGCACTCCGATCTCGGCCCTCTGACCATTCACCAGCACCCGCCCCGCCGCGATCCAGCGCTCCATCTCACGCCTGGCCCCGAACCCCGCGTTCGCCAGGACCTTTTGCAGCTTCCAGGTGCTGGTCATCATGAGGTCATCTACCCGGCTACTCGGTTTCGTCACTGACCGCCACGGGTACAGGTTCTTGGAGGGGCGGGGAAGCGGGCTCTTGACCGAGCTCGCGGATCTGGGCAAGCGGTGGCAACTCGTCCAGGTTCTTCAAATTGAAATGGTCGAGAAACCGGCGGGTGGTACCGTAGAGGGCAGGTCGCCCCGGCACATCGCGATGCCCCAGCACGCGGATCCACTCCCTTTCCAGCAGTGTCTTCAGGATCGAAGAGCTTACACTCACGCCGCGAACATCCTCGATCTCGCCACGGGTGATGGGCTGGCGGTAAGCAATCAGCGCCAGCGTCTCAAGGAGCGCGCGCGTGTAACGGGTCGGTCGCTCCGCCCACAGTCGATTCACCCACGGGGCATGCTGCGCTTTCACCTGAAAGCGAAAGCCGCTGGCCACTTCCGTGAGCTCCACACCGCGTTCAGCACAGTCCTCCTGCAATGCGTCGATGGCAACACGGAGCACCGCACGATCCACGCCGCCAGGGCCTTGCGCAAAGAGCTGCTGCAGATCTTCGATTCGCAGCGGCCGACCGGCGGCGAGCAGCGCTGCCTCGACAATGGGTTTGAGCGATTGCGGCGTGACTGCCGAAGCTGGCGGTGCCTCAGCGGATGGCGCTTCCATGTTTGGCTTTGGCTTGAGTGCGGTCATAGAAGCTGCTGCAAAATCCTACTGCGCTTGGCCAGCGCCGCGTTGCGCGGTAGCGGCTTCGCTGTTCGCCGCCGGTCTGCACAGTATCGGAAGTCGGCAACCACGACACGGCGAGGAATTCAACCCGCCGCCTTCACATAGAGCGGGGCAAAGGGCTTGGTCTGGACCAACTCGATCAACGATTCCTTCACCAATTCCAGTACCGCCAGCAGGGTGACGATCACGCCGCGGCGGCCTTCTTCGGCGGTAAAGAAAGTCGTGAACTCGGTGAACCCCTCCTGGCGCACAGCCGACAGAATACGCGTCATGCGCTCACGCACCGACAGGGGTTCGAGCCTCACGTGGTGATGGGAAAACATCGCCGCGCGGGCCAGAACGTCTTTGAGCGCAAACAGCAGCTCCGGAAGCTCCA
>JBAPTW010000459.1:0-10632 GCA_049282355.1 Gammaproteobacteria bacterium
TGCTTGTAACGGTGAACAGCCATCTCAACCCCGACTGGGGCATTCAGGCGCGGGATACGATGAGCTATTCCCTGGAGCGTTTCAAGAACCTGACGGATCGCGGAAACGAGGCGCTCGGCAAGATCGACGTTACGAAGCCGGTCACTGAGTACGTGCCCGAGCTGGCAGGCTCCGAGTGGGACACGGTCACCGTCGAAGAGACAGCCGACATGGCCACCGGGCTCGATTCGACCGAGCACGAGGTGCCGGATGCCCGCACCAATCCCGCTCGGGGCTGGTACCAATGGGCCGTGAGCATCGGTCTCTTCGAGGACACGAAGAAGCTCAACGAAACACCGATTGACGTCTTGAAGCGCATGAAGCGCGAGAAGCCGGGTCACACGGTGTTCGAGTATAACTCCATCAACACCTTCGTCTGCCAGACGATCGTCGAGAACGTCACGGGCGTGCCGCTCGCGGAGCTCTTCGCAGAGCGGTTCTGGCGCCGCATCGGCGCGCAGGGCGATGGCTACATAGTTATGAACAAGCAGGGTCACGCCCCTGGGCTTCGGCTTCATGAACTCGACCCTGCGCGACCTCGGGCGCTACGGCATGGCATTTACGCCGAGTCAAAAGAAGCTGAGCAAAGACCCGATCGTTCCGGAAGCCGTCCTGCAAAAATTCCATACCGGACTTCGGCCGGAGATTTACGGGAAGGGCGTTTACGGGAGCGACCTTCAGAAGGATTTCCCACTTCCCGGACTGGCCAACCGCTACCAGTGGGACATCATCACCCCGGATGGTGACCAGTTCAAGTCCGGTGTTGGGGGCCAGGGCTTGTATATTTCAGCTCCGCAGGACTCCGTGGTCGTCTTCTTCAGCACCGGCACCCAGAGGGACGAAGTGCTGGGCGCGTGGGTAGCGCGCAACATCACGCAGACTTTCCGTAAGCTCTGAGTAGCGTCGGTGGGGCGGGTCCGATGCGGGCAGGTCAGCTTTTAGAGTTAGTTCAAGCCGCCTTCCGCATCAGGTGAATAGCGATTTAAGATCGACATGCCGCCATTCTGTCTTCAGTGGGGGCAGTTTTAGCCACACCTCCAGGTTGCTCAGATCCGATACCACCTGGTAGTTGGTGAGGTCTGCGTCGAGCTGAGCCGGCTTGGTGGCGCCACCGTTTTCCTTGAACGTTTCGTCCTCATTGAACAGCGGAATGTCGAAGATTTCGCGTAGTTTGGCCGCATCGATCTTGCCCAGTGCCTCGTCGGCGCGGGCTGCTATGTTTTTGTAGCGCGTCAGTGAATTGCTGAGAGTATCTCTGAGCTGAATGCCCCAGTCAGAATTCATGAAGCTGTTCACCGTCACCAGGGTGTCGCCCTCCGGACTGCGCTTGCGGTGGTCGTAAAGGGTGTTTTCGAAGGAGCAGGAATCGCCGTCGCGTTCAGCGAGCATCCAGATTGAAGCAACGTCCGTGCGTGACCCCTGAAAGCGAGCACTCAGGGCTGTCGTTGAGTCACACTCTGCGATGAAGTCAAATACCTGGTGGATGAATGATGGCCGCTCGGCCGAAAGGACCTACCCACCCATTGATGTGCCATCATGCAGGTCGACGTAGAGGCCTTTGTCGTTCAGGGCGGTTGCGGCCCAGTGCCAGCCAGCAAAAAGCGCGTTGGCCATCTTGTTGGAGCCGTCAGTCGGGTTAAAGACCGATAAGTATATCGGAATGGGCACAAATGCCTCGGTCCAGTCCATGTTGTGCGCCACGTAGGTGTTGCCGTCTACCGTGGCACTGCCCCAGGCACTCAGGGACGTGCAGCCGGAGAAGGTGTGTAGTTTGCCCTGGTACATACCCATGGCGCGCGCAAACCGCAGCCGTTGCATAAGGAGCTGGCCCGGCAAGTACGTTTGCGCAATCATGACAACCCCGAATGAACCGCTCAGCGCCAGCATCCTGGCGATCATGTATTCCGGCGATGTCGTGTTCGCGGTCGGCGGCGCGCTGACCGCGGGGCGGTACAAGATGGACGTGCTGGGGTTCGTACTGATCGGCACCATCACCGGTATCGGTGGCGGGACCACCAGAGATCTACTGCTCGGCCGCGGAAATTGTCAACGTAGTTGTCGCCTCGGTGGTTAAATCTCAAGCAGCTTTTTTGATGTCGGTCTTTTGCTTTTTTGGATCGTTGACTTTGGCATCAGCCTGATCCGGATTCAGGTGAACGACTTGGATCGGCTCCCAATTGCGAGTGGCTCTACGCCAGCGTTGCGGATGCCGAGCGCGGGCGGCTGCATAGACCGCCTGGCGTTGGTTGAGGAGTACCCCGTCCAGGCCGGCATGGCGTTGTGCGGGGGTGACGAAGCGCATGGCACTGTGGCGATGTTCGTGGTTGTACCAGCTCACCAAGCCCGTCACCCACTGCCGGGCCGCTGTCAGGTCGGCAAAGGGCCGCAGGGGGTAATCGGGGCGAACCGTCTGGCCGACCTGCCAGCGTTGCAGCGTGCGTACACTCCACCCGAGTCTGGCACAGGCTTTGTCCTGGCGCGCACCGGCCGTCATCGCTTCGGTCACCAAGGCCACCACGTGTTGGCGCTCTTCGAGGGCCGTCATTCGACCTCTCCCCCCAAGAGCGCTGGGTACTTTTTTTCAAGCACCCCCACAGCGCCGCCGCCTCGGCCAAAGCTTTCTCCTTGCGGGTCAATTCCCGCTGAAGACGCCGGTTTTCCTCTTTGAGCGCACGCCACGCCTGGCGAGTCGGCTCGGCTTGGCGTCGGACTCGTCGCACGACAAAACTCCCCCTGCCATTGGGCCAGATGATGGACAAACAAGCTCCGTTCACGGCACCAGGCATTGAGCGCCTCGCCGGTCAATCCATGGCTTTCCCGTAACGCCATCAAGCGCTCTTGCGGGCGCCAGTCCTGCGGACGTTTCTCTTTGCGTGCCGCACGGCTCTGATCATTTTGTGAAGTTTTTTTCATCCAACCCTTCAGCGTAAACACACTTAGATTCAATTGCGCCGCCACCGCCTGAACCGTGCGGTCACCACGGCTAAATACTTTCCAGCAATTCTCATTTTGAGGAAGCCTATCCGGTATTCGGTGCCCTGATCGGACGCTGGAAGCCTTGCAGCATGAAATGGAGTAAGTGTTCCCAACCGTCGAAGCACAAATAGCAGGTCAAGGCCCGAATATCGTGGAACAAGCGTTTGCGTGAAGGAAGCTTCTGGCGGAGCAGGCGGTATTTGTCATCCACCCATTCCAGTACCGTGTGGATCAGGTACGCCAAGAGGATGAGGGTCGCTAACAAGGAGGACAGATGTTGTTTGCCATGATCGTCGTTGTGTTCGAAATGATAACCCTTGGTTTTGAGCGTATTGTTGTTCTCGTTTTCGATTTTCCAGCGGCTGCGTCCTGCGGCAACCGTGTCAGGTACGTTGTGTTGATGGATTGGATGCGAGGTGGCCAACGCGTTTCGGTACACGACCTTGCCTTCTGAGGTGGTGGTGAGCGCGCACCCATTGACGTGCAGGGCGTCGTCGGCATCGCGCAGGGGCACGGCGGTCGCGTAGCGGTAGGTATCGAACTCGCGACGGGTACCGGTTCAACGCTGGCGAACTACGGTGTGGACAGCGCCGGTACGCTCCCAATAGGCCAGCCACTCGTAGAGCGCGCGATGAGATTCGGGTTTGCAGACCAGGAGGAAGTCGAACCCGTGAGCCAACAATTCTCGGCAGAATGGTTCATGGCAGTACAAGTCATCGCCCAAAACCGTCATCCCGAGCGGCGCATAGTGGCTCGCCCATTGGGCCAGCCAACGTTTGGCAGCGTTGAGCTCGCAGTCCTGTTTCGCCGTACCGTCTTGGGGTTGGACAAATTCCGGTGCTCAAGGGATCACCTTGTCTAGACCCGGCTTGACCAACACGGGCAGCACTACCGAGTGAAAATAGGTCACCTGGCCATTGGCATGCGATGGCGTCAAACAGCATGCGCACTGGATCTTCTTGCGCCGAAAAGTAGCGGGTCCCATCCAGAGCCAGAGCCAAGGTGTTCCCCAAGGCACGGTAGCGATCGGCGACCCCTTTTTGGTGCAACCCTTGGAAAAGAGAGGCGAACATGGGATAGACCCCACTCGGCTCTACCCCATCGAGCAAGGCGCGAATAGGGTTGTCCGTTGGGATCTGGTGAACGCCAAACAAGCTCTGGGCATTGTTCTTCCCCTGCGCTTCCTGCAACGTTCGCTACTGTGATGACAATTCGCGCAACTATCCTCTTTCTGGCAGCAGTTGTGACGGCGCCGCTCCATGCTAAGGACGAGCCTGAAGCGAACATGTGTGATGCGCTTTTCGTCCAGAACGCCCAGAGCATCGCCGTAGACCAAGACACGCTCACGATGAAAGGAGTGGGGCCGATGGTGATTTACTTTTGCGACCGCCCGGTGCGGATGGCGGGCCATCTGAGTCTGGAGGCGTTTCTTGCCTCCTGGCTCAAAGGCAAGGATACCTTCGCCGAGGATCCCCCAAACGCCGTCCTGTCGGTTCTAGACGGCGACGACTACATCGACACCGTGGTGGAGCTGACCAAGGAACCCAAGGTCAACGGCGACGAACTCACTTATGCGATTCGTGTCATCGAGGGTGAGGCGCCGAAGAAGGGCGGAGCCAGCTCCCTGTTTATCGACATTGTCGGCCGCCCGCTGACGCCCGTGTCCGTCGCGGGCGCGGAACGGCGTCGCTTCCGACGGTGCGCTGCCGGAGTCACCTGTTGGTAGAATTTTTGTCCGTTTTCCGACCTTCTTTGGTGCGCGTCGCCAAATGCGGGAGCGCCAGCAGAACTATCAGCAGAGTATGGTGCTGGAGCAAGCGCAAATGCAGCAGTATGATCAAGCCTATGCCCACCTGTCTGAGGGGACGGGGTTATACCGTCAGCGGTGACTAGGGTAAGGGCTGGCGCTTCGCGCAGTCGCCTTTTCGACCGCAGTGTGTACGATACCACGAGACAACGTCGACTGAATTGAGGTCACTTTTGGAGGGAGAGCCGATGAGAAAATGCAAGCGTTACGCAAAGAGCGTTCTTGGACTGCCGTTATTGGTCCTTCTGTATAGCGGATGCGCCACCACCGAGAAAGACAACGCCATGGACACGGAGCGCACCTTGGCGGCGGCGGGTTTTCGGATGAAAACAGCGAACACCTCGGAACAACGTGCCCATCTGCAGACCCTCACCCAGCGCAAACTGGTGAAGCATGAGAAAGACGGGCAGCCGGTGTGGATTTATGCCGATGCCACGTACTGTAATTGCCTTTATGCCGGCAACGAGAAGGCCTACCAAGAGTATTCGAAGCTTTCGATTCAGCAAGAGGTTGCCGAGGAGAACGAAGATGCGGCCATGGATTGGGAGCTGTGGCCTGGATCGAGATATTGGTTCTAGGCCCGGAGGGCCAAGGGCACAACCAACGGGTCTGAGTGAGCGCACCAAAACGAAAGTCGGCCTGGGATCACCGGTGTCGATGAACTACTACGAGCGCCGGCCTTTCGAGTTCGCGGCACGATGCCGGAAACGCCGCAGTTGCTGCCGTCGATTAATGGTTACTACGATCTCGCGACGAATGACGATGGTTCCATCGACCTCTGGTTCGGTCCGTAGCTCCCCGAGGGGGCGCCCGAGTCGAACTGGATTCAGACGGTCGATGGGCGTGACTTTCTCGTTGCGTTACGCCTCTACGGCACGAAGACGGCATTCTACGACCAGACCTGGAAACCGGACGATATCGTCAAAGTAGAGTGAGCCAGATTATTTACTTTCGGATGAGAGTCGAACAATGAAACGCTTTTTCGTCACGTTGGGCATTTTGGGCGCGGTTGCGCTCAACGCTTCCGGACAATCCACGACCAGCACGTCGTCGGCTGCGGCCGCGCTCACGCAGCCTTCGCATGACGCATCGATGTCGGTCGAGTATGCGAAGGTCATGGCCGCCAACGCCTACGTCTGGGGCTGGCCCCTGGTCAATCAATCCAATCGTCGCGCGGCGATCACCCAGGCTCCCGCACCCGGTCGGATGAACGGCGTTCTGCCGGTCGCCGATCAGGGGCATATCGCAATGCTCAACGACTATATCGATCCTGCAGAGACCTTCGTCACCTGCCCCAATCAGGACGTCGTCTATGGCCTGGGATTCTTCGCCCTGAACGAACAACCGGTGGTGATCCAGGTGCCGGACTTCGGAGATCGTTTTTGGGTCTACGCCATCTATGACCACCGCACGGATCAAGTCGGCGAGTTAGGCAAGCCCTACGGCACCAAGCCCGGCTTCTATCTGCTGGTTGGTCCTGAGTGGGAGGGGAACAAACCCGATGGCATCGACGGAGTCATCCAGTCCTCAACTGATCTGGCCAACGTGATTCCACGCGTATTCATGGACGACACCGACCAAGACCGGGCAGCCATCCAGCCCTTGCTCAGCCAGATCTTCGTGTACCCGCTGACCGAGTTCGACGGGACGGTCAAGACCATGGACTGGTCGAACGTGCCGAGCTTCCCCGGACCGAAATCGGAAGGCGAAACAAAGTGGGTGGTTCCGGAGAAATTCTTCGATCAATTCGCGGATGTGCTGGACCAAGTGCCGCCGCTGCCCGGCGAAGAAGCCATGTATGCCAATTTCCGGGCGTTGCTGGCGATCGCCGAGAGAGACCCCGAGATCAAACAGGCGCTCGTCGAGACGGCGATGGAGACAGAGAAGAACGTCATCAGCCAGTTCTTCCTGTGGAAGAACAACGGGAAGGTCGCCGGCAATGGCTGGAATCGCTCGGTGAACAATGCGCAATGGGGAATTGACTACGCGATGCGAACGGGCACGGCGAAGTCGAACATGTTCGACAACCGTCCGAACGAGACCCAGTATTTCTACACCGACACCGACAGCGCCGGCACGCAGCTCGACGGCAACAATCGGTACGAGGTCACTTTTCCCGATGGCAAACTGCCCCCGGTAAACGGTTTCTGGTCGCTGACGCTGTATAACAAGCACCACCTCTTCTACCCCAATGATCTCAAACGTTACTCGCTCGGCACCAAGAACAAGACGCTTCAGCACAACGACGATGGCTCGCTGACTCTGTATGCCGGGAACCAGTCTCCTGGTGCCGACAAAGAGAGCAATTGGCTGCCAGCGCCGAACGAATCCTTCTCTCTCTACATCCGCGCGTATTGGGGCAAGGACGCGATCCTCGATGGAAGCTGGAAGCCGCCAGTCATCAAAAAGGTCGAGTGACGGATGAGATGGGCTAACGCCGGCGGCGACTGCTGGCCGACCTGGGGCAGCAAGAACGTCGTGGAGCTTCTGGAGAAGCAGCGCGACCTCTACCGCTTCATCAACGACGAGACCCTGCGGATGGCCAACCAGGGCCACACGATGACGGAGATCGCCGAGAACTTCGAACTGCCGAAGAACCTCGCGACTTTCTGGGCCAACCGCGGCGACTACGGCACGTTGAGCCACAACGTGAAGGCGACCTACGTCTTCTATCTCGGCTGGTTCGACGGCAATCCGGCGACGCTGTCGCGGGACACGCTGAACAAGATCATCCTTCAGGAGACGAAACTGGCCGATGCGATTAGCTCCGGCGATGTCAAGATCAGTGGCGACCAGGAAAAGCTGGGAGAGCTTGTCTCCTACCTCGACAGCTTCGAGCTCTGGTTCAACATCGTCACGCCATAGCGGCCAGCCCAATTGCGGACCATCGCAGCGCACGTTCGAGAGCAGGAGGTACAATGACGAACAAGGCAGACAATCGGCTCGTTGCCATTTTCGGGGCCGCCATCATGAGCTGGGGAGCCGCTGCGGCCGCGCAGGACGGTGCGGGTACCGCGGCGCAGGCGAATAACCCGTTGGCGAACATGACGGCGTTCAACCTGCAGAACTACTACATCGGCGAAGTAACCGACTCCGATGAATCGGCGAATCAATTCTGGTTCCGCTACGCCAAACCTTTTTCCGTCGCTGATACGCAATGGCTGCTGCGCGCATCGTTACCGATCAACACGTTTCCGACCCCGCCTGCCGGAGACAAAGAAACCGGCCTCGGCGATCTGAATATTTTTGCGGCGTATCTGATCGACACGGGCAATCCGGCGGTCAGCTTCGGTATCGGACCACAGCTGACCGCGCCGACGGCCACCAAAGACGAGGTCGGCAGCGAAAAATGGTCCGCCGGCCTGGTGAACGTGTTGTTCGACGGCCGATCGTCGAAGTACCAGTATGGTTATCTGCTGTCATGGCAGGACAGCTTCGCCGGTGACGATGACCGCGAAGACGCCAACTTTGCCGCGTTCCAGCCCTTTGGGTTCTACCAGCTCGGTGGCGGCACCTATCTGCGGGCCGCACCCATATGGGTATACAACCTGGAGAACGACAACTACAGCGTGCCGTTGGGGATCGGCGTCGGGCAGGTCATCAAACGCGACAAGACGGTGTACAACTTTTTCGTCGAGCCGCAGTTTTCGGTTGCGGATCGTGGACCGGGTCAGCCCGAGTGGCAGGTCTTCTTTGCACTGAACCTGCAGTTCCTCTGAACTGGGCGGAACCTTCATGGGTAGCTGTAGATGAGGACGGGAAGCCAACCTGCCGTATAAGATGCCCACCTAGGCGCTCCTCAAGACCAAAGCGGAAAGCGTGCTGAGCCACGATGACATCGAGGGCCTGCAGCCCGTCTTTGCCGCTTCGCCTCAGGGCTCGGCGAGGGCATCTACCGGGTCAAGGGCTTCGTCTACCTTCAGGACGACACCGACCGCCGCTACGTCTACCAGCAGGTTGGCAGACGCTGGTCACTGGAAGCCGGGTGTACATGGGGGGAGGATACGGGACGCACCGTCATGGTCGTGATCGGCTCGGATCCCAAGGTCGTGCACAGTGCTTTTAAGCTTGCTGTGCCCGAGGAGTTGTCACTCCTGGGAGGATGACTCCGGACTGTGCCGCTGCTTTCGGCCGGTGACCATAGCCCAGATCAGGTTTTCCTTGTCAACGTAACTTGAAAACAGCACCCCAGCGACATGAAATCCAATCAAAACCAAGGTGACATTGGTAAAAATCTCATGAAGCGCTTCCCAGAATTCCTCGCGGGCGTCCTTCTCGTGTTCCTTCCCGTCCTCGCGCCCATCGCCATCCGCTTTGGCACTCGAGATCAGTGAAGGCAGCCCTGGATTGGAAGGGCTTTCGGCAACCCAACCGGCAAGTGGTCCTGCGTCTTCCTCAATTGCGTACAGCACCAGTCCTGAAAACACGGTTCCGGCTAGCCCGATTAGGAGGACAAGTATCATCGCCCCGCCAGCAGGATTGTGTCCGACATACGGTCTGGCACCGTGTGTCACGTGATCGCGGATGTAACGTAATACGGCTGCTGGCGAGCGCACAAAGTCCGTGAACCGAGCATGCTTGGTTCCGACGAATCCCCAGAGTAACCGTATGCAGACCACGATACCGACCACATAGCCCGCCCAAACATGTTGGGTAAGGAAGTCATCTTCCGTGAAGTATGCTGTAAAGAACGCGATCACCAGCGTCCAATGGCCAATCCGTACAATGGGGTCCCAGACTCGGATCGTGTTTTCAGCGGCTTTCATGTGGTGTCTCCAATGCTTGCGATGCACCCTAATGTACGGGGTGATGCACACTGATAGAATCCGTCGTCTGACACACGTTTAAGTTTTGCGCTGGGAGCAGCGTCGTATATGCCGGATGACATAGAAGAGTATCGGTCCGCGCGGGTGGCAGCCGCGCTTTTCACCATTATTGCGCTCCTCATCGTGTCGGATCTCATCGTCGACTATTACGCCGGAGCCAGTTGGCGACATTTAGCTGTTGAGCTCGTCGTGCTGCTCGTCGCGGCGGGCGGTATCACGTTTCTCTGGCGTCAGTTCGAGCAGGCTCGTTCGGATCTTGCCGAGGCGCGGATAGAGGCGCAACGATGGCGGAAGGAAAACCATGAACTAATCCAAGGCCTCGGGGCGGCAATCGCGCGGCAATTCATATCTTGGCAACTCACCAAGGCCGAGGCCGAGATTGGGCTTTTTCTACTAAAAGGCTTGAGTCACAAAGAAATTGCCAAGACCCGCCAGACCAGCGAACGCACCATTAGGGAACAAGCGCGTGCGGTCTACCGAAAAGCCGGTCTTTCTGGTCGGTCCTCTCTATCGGCTTTCTTCTTGGAGGATCTGTTGCTACCCAAGGGGCGCGGCGTATAGGCGTTGAATAGACGGGGCGATCACGTTTCGGTTTTTGCGGACCACGGACTCCCGGTTGTACCGCGAAGCAGGTTGCGAAGAGTGCGGCCATGAAGTCGACCGTCGGTGTAAGCCGGTGTAGCCCACCCGTCGCGGCCAGGTTGGCCGCGTTCGAAGCGCTCCGGATGATCTTCTCGCCCGGTCGTCGTTTCCGTGTACCCTATCGCCACTCAGTGTCAACCAGGCTTTCAGTCCCCAGAATGGCCAACATGAACCGTTGCATCGTCTGTTTGTTCTACCTATTTCCATTGCTCGCTGTTGCGCAGGGAGCTACCTCGCCGCCTTCGCTCGTCATTGTCGCGGAGGTTCGAGTCGATCGCTTCGTGGATCGGGTGGAGGCCCTTGGCACTCTCAAGGCCAACGAGTCGATAAGAATCAGGTCTT
>JBAPTW010000460.1:0-26987 GCA_049282355.1 Gammaproteobacteria bacterium
GCCCACGCCAAGAGGACATCGCGGCGGCCAAGGCGACCTTGGTCGCCCTGGAGGCAAAGCTAGGATTGGCGGAGCGCAATCTGGAAGAAGCCTCGCTGCATGCGCCCTGCGACGGTATCATCCAGAGCCGTATCCTGGAGCCCGGCGATATGGCCTCACCGCAACGTCCGGTGTACACGCTCGCCCTCACCGAGCCGCTGTGGGCTCGAGTCTATGTATCCGAGCCGACCCTCGGCAAAGTGCGTCCCGGCATGCCCGCTGCAGTCACGAGCGACAGTTTCCCCAACAAGGATTACCCTGGCTGGGTGGGCTACATCTCGCCAAGTGCGGAGTTCACCCCCAAGTCGGTGCAGACCGAGGAGACCCGGGTGGATCTCGTCTATCAGGCACGGGTATTTGTGTGCAACCCCCAGGGAGAGCTGCGCCTGGGGATGCCGGTCACGGTGCGCTTGGATCTAGACACCCAACCGCAGGCACAGCCTGCCTGCAAGAAAAGCCCGCGGCCGTGAGCGCCAGTGCAGACGCGGTGCTCGCGGCCTGCGACTTGACCAAGACGTTTCATGCCGGAGGGCGTGACGTGACCGCCCTTGAAATCGTTAACTTCGAGGCCCGAGGTGGTGTGGTGACCGGCCTCGTGGGCCCTGATGGCGCCGGCAAGACCACGCTGATGCGTCTCGCCGCCGGGTTGCTGGAACCGAGCTCGGGACAGATCCGAGTCTTAGGCTACGACGCCACCCGAGAATCGGCCAAGGTGCAACTCGCCATCGGCTATATGCCGCAGCGCTTTGGCCTGTACGAAGACCTGTCGGTGCAGGAGAATCTGGACCTCTATGCCGATCTGCAGGGAGTCGCGCCGGCAGACCGCGCAGAGCGCTACCAAGAGCTGCTGGACATGACGGGGCTCGCGCCCTTCACTCACCGTCTAGCCGGGCGTCTGTCCGGCGGGATGAAGCAGAAGCTGGGGCTCGCCTGCACCCTGGTGCGGGCCCCACGACTGCTGCTGCTGGACGAACCCACGGTGGGCGTGGACCCGGTATCGCGTCGCGAGCTGTGGGCCATTGTCTATCGCCTGGTGGCGAAGGAAACGATGAGCGTGCTGCTGTCCACCGCTTATCTGGACGAGGCGGAGCGCTGCGCGCACCTGGTGCTGTTGCACGAGGGGCGAGTGATCGGCCAAGGATCACCGGAGAATTTCTCACAGCCCATGCGCGGGCGCACCTTCCACGTGCGGGCACCGCAGACCGGTCGCCGGCGTCTCCAGGCGCGGCTAGCGCTGTTACCGGGCGTGCTGGATGCGACGCTGGAGGGCGAGGCGGTGCGGCTAGTGACCGAAGAAGCGGATATGAGCCTATCTCTTCCGGGGGTGGCCCCCGAGGAGATTACCGCTGTCGCACCGAAATTCGAGGACAGTTTCATCGCCCGTCTGCGCCGAGAGCAGCCCGCGCCGGTGCCACCCCCGCAGGCCGAGCGACCGCCGTCGACGAGCGATGAAACCGTCATCGTGGTAAACAATTTATCGCGGCGATTCGGCGACTTCCTCGCGGTGAAGAACCTGAGCTTCTCGGTTGGTACGGGAGAGATTTTCGGCCTGCTGGGGGCCAACGGCGCCGGCAAGACCACCACCTTTCGCATGCTGTGCGGACTGCTGCCGGCCAGCGGCGGGCAGCTGCAGGTTGCCGGTGTGGATCTGCGCACCGCACCGGCCGCGGCACGGGCCCGCATCGGCTACATGTCGCAAAAATTCTCTCAATACGGCAACCTGACGGTGCGCCAAAACCTGGAATTCTTCGCTCGGGCTTACGGACTCTCCGGCAACAAGCGCCGGCTACGGCTGAGCTGGGCGTTGCAGGAAATGGGGCTTGCCGAGATCGCCACGGCCGAAAGCGCCGAGCTGCCACTCGGATTCAAACAGCGGCTGGCCTTATGCTGCGCGCTGATGCACGAGCCGGACATCCTGTTTCTGGATGAGCCTACCTCGGGCGTCGATCCCCTGGCAAGGCGGCAGTTTTGGTCGCGCATCAATGCCCTCGCCGAGACCGGGGTGACGGTGCTCATCACCACCCACTTCATGGAGGAAGCCGAATACTGCGATCGGCTCGCCATCATGGCCTCGGGGGAGATCCTGGCGTTGGGCACACCGCGGGAGGTCAAGGCGCGCGCCGGCGGCGCGCAAGGTCCGGCGGCGTCCCTGGAGGAAGCTTTCCTCCTGTTGGTGCAGGGGAAGGAGGCGGCATGAGCCGGCGCGTGCGTGCTCTGGTGCGCAAGGAGTTTCTCCAGGTCCTGCGGGATCCCAGCAGTATCGCCATTGCCTTCCTGCTGCCGGCAGCGCTGTTGCTGCTGTTCGGTTACGGCGTTTCCTTGGACGCGAAGGGCCTGCGATTGGGGATCGTCATCGAGCATTCCAGTGCCGAAGCGGCGAGCTGCGCCGGGGCCTTTCAGCGCTCGCGCTACTTCGAGCCCGAGGCTTACACCGAGCGCCACAGCGCCCAGCAGGACCTGCGGGCGGGGCGCTTAGACGGCGTGCTGGTGCTGCCGGCGGATTTCGCCGCCCGGCTCAAGGGCGAGCGCAACGCCTCCGTTCAGCTCATCGTCAACGGCGTGGACGCCAACACGGCGCGGCTCATGCAGGGCTATGTCCGTCGCACCTGGAGCGCGTGTCTGCAGCGGGAGCTTTCCGCCCGGGCCATAGCGCTACCGCAGCCGGTTGAGCTGGAACCTCGCGTCTGGTTCAATGCGGAACTGCGTAGCCGCAATTACTTGGTCCCCGGGCTGGTGGCTATCAACATGACTCTGGTGGGTGCGCTCCTCACCGCCTTGGTCATGGCGCGGGAATGGGAACGGGGCACGCTGGAGGCACTCATGGTGACGCCCGTTACCCTGCGCGAGGTGCTGATCGGTAAGATCTTGCCCTATTTCGTGCTCGGCATGGGTGGCATGGGGATCTCCGTGGCCATGGCCACCGGGCTCTTTGATGTGCCCTTGCGCGGCTCCTTCTGGATCCTGTTGTTGTGCGCCGCCCTCTTTCTGCTGGTGGCGCTCGGCATGGGGTTACTCATTTCGGTGGTGGCACGCAATCAGTTCGTCGCCGGCATGGCGGCCATCGTAACCACCTTTCTGCCCGCTTTCCTCCTGTCCGGCTTCCTCTTCGATATCGATTCCATGCCCCTGGTGGTGCAGGGCATCACCCATCTGGTGGCGGCACGCTACTTTGTCGCCATCATCCAGAGCCTGTTTCTGGCCGGTAACCTGTGGGATGTTATCCTGCCCAACGCGCTGGCGTTGGCCGTCATGGCGCTCGTCTTTTTCAGCCTCGCGCGAAAGCGTATCCGCAAGCGGTTAGATTGAATCATGCTGCAACGCATCCTCGCGCTCGCCGTCAAGGAATTCCTCGCCCTGTTTCGCGATCCGCGCAGCCGGGTGGTGACCTTCGTGCCGCCGCTCATCCAGCTGGTGGTGTTTGGCTACGCGGCCTCTTTTGACCTGAGTCATATCCCTTACGCCCTCTACGACCGCGACGGCGGTTATGCCGCCCGGCAGCTGGCGGCCGCCTTTTCCGGATCGCCTCACTTTCATTTAACGCAAACGCTGAGCCGTGACGCCGAAGTGGCGCCCCTGATCGACAATCGCGAGGCGATGCTGGTGCTGCAGATCGAGCCGCGCTTTACCGACAAGCTCGCCGCTGGGGAACCCGCAACGGTGCAGGTTCTGCTGGACGGACGCAACTCCAATACAGCGCAGATCGCGCTCAATTACGCCGAGGAGATAGTGGCCCGCTTTAACGCGCGCTGGAGCGCCGAGCAGGGCCTGGCCGAACCGCCAGCCCATTTGATCGTTCGCGCCTGGTACAACCCGAACCTGGAAAGCCGCTGGTTTTTCATCCCGGGGGTGGTGGGTATCCTTACCCTGGTGGTCACCCTGGTGGTGACCGCGCTCTCGGTGGCCCGGGAGCGCGAGCAAGGCACCTTCGACCAGCTGCTGGTGACGCCACTGCGCCCGTGGGAGATCCTCATTGGCAAGGCCGCTCCCGCCTTCCTCATTGGCGTCTCTGAAGCCAGCCTGGTGATCCTTATCGGACGCTACTGGTTTGGCGTGCCCCTGGTCGGCGAGCTGCCGACGCTGTACATCGGTATCGTGCTCTTCGTGCTGGCCGCCATTGGCGTGGGGCTCATGATCTCATCCCTTGTCGCCACGCTCCAGCAGGCCGTGCTCGGAGCCTTTTTGTTTATGGTGCCGGCCGTGATCTTGTCCGGCTTCGCCACACCCATTGCTAACATGCCAACAGTGGTGCAGTACCTCACCTACGCCGATCCCTTGCGCTTTTTCCTGGTGGTGCTCCGAGGGGTATTCCTGGAAGGCACACCGATCACACTCCTTCTGCATCAGCTCTGGCCGATGGCAGTCATCGCCGCCATCACCCTCAGCACCGCCGCTTGGCTTTTTCGACATCGATTGACCTAACCGCGGCGGCCGAGTGCACGCCTGACCGGGAACGCCCCGCGCACCGAGTATTTTATTCGCTTGCTTTCCTCAATCTTTCAAACGCGTCAATTTCGCTTGTTCCAAACTGTCCGGTAAAGCGGGACCACTTCAGGCCGCGCGATCGATGCGGTACAGCACAAAGACCAACAATATGGCTCCAATCAGAAACCAGAGAGCCCCGATCAACCATGAAGCGAGGGGAATGACCAGATAATAACCTCGCATACCGAGGGTGTAATGAGCAGCCCCGCGGTTCAGTGTGTCCGCAGCACTCATTAAGGCAGGTGATGCTCCTTTCGGTGCTGGTAGCTGGATGAGTCGCCCCGGCTTGTGCAATGCTGATCGCGTGTGCCCAGAAGCGGGTTGGCTGAGCATAAAAGCACTATGATTGTAATACCGAATCGCCAGCATAAAATTGAAAAAGCAAAACAGGAAATCCCCACACAGCACCAGGAGCCGAGAGACCCATAGCGCCAGGTTATCGCTGACATCAAGCTCTAATACCCGCGACAGCGAGGCCGCCTCCTCGGCGTGCAACGCCGTGTTCAAAGTCGCCAGGGCGATAACGATAGCGGTGGAAGCAAGGAAGGAGGCCGCCATAGTGAGATTGCGCAGAGTTTGAACCGCCAAAATACCGTTGTTACTTTCAAGGATTGCTTGCACCCACTGAACCCGCAACCGATTGGCCACACCGATGGAGGTGCGCTCGGCGTCGCGACGCAGCTGATAGTAGAGGTAGACGTGATAGCTGAACAGGATGCCAAACCCAGCGATGACACAGCTGATTTGAACAATTGTTTTGACTTCCATGAGGCAATCGTGTCTCCCGGAGGCAATCGTGTCTCCCGTTTCTTAAGAATGCGGCACGACCCGTGCGCCCACCGCCATGCCGGTGATAGCTAAAAAAGCAAAGCATTGTACAGCGCTACCGTGCGCATCGGGTAGAAAGCTCGCCAATCGGCCGGTCGGCAGTGCGCTTATGCCAGCGCTTAACGCGCGGCGCTCAATCTTGCTCCGTCGCCCCGATAAGCGCCCGAGTGCGCAAGTACCGATACAGCCCATAGCCAGCGGCAAGCAAACCTGTGGGAAGCAGCAGCATGCCCAGGATCTCCATGGCGAGCACACCCTCGAACAACTTGATTAAGGTGACGCCGGTGACAAATAACATGAGGGCGGTGCGCAACCAAGCGAGCAGCGTGCGCTCATTGGCAAGGCGTGTGCGGTCAATTGCAAGCACATCGCGCAGAATAAGTTGATTACCGCGACTGGCATAGGGCGGTCGTGCCGCTTGAGATTCGTTAGCGCGTTCTGATTTCATTTGTTGTTCAGTTGTTGACTCCCATCCCAAAATCTGACAACACGCGGTAGGATATGCTCCTGAACTGTTGCTAAGGCGTCAGCCTTCTTTGTCGCCGCCGCGCCGCGGCTCGAGTATTCGATACTCGCCTTGGATGACCACCGGCTTCTGGCTATCCGACTGCCGTAAACGCCTGCGCCACCACCAAACCCGCACTGCCAGCATCAACCCTCCGACAGCAACTACTCCAAGGATCAGCACCCCAAAAGCGAGTGCGACAAGCAATATTAGTACCGCCAGCAGTCCGCCCACAGCCCGTTCCGGCCATCCGAAACCGGCCGCCGCTTTGTCCCGTGAAATCCGGCTATATTCGTTCATCTTCAAGTAACCTCTTTTTTGGCCATACACCCAGTCCTTTTTGAAATAGTTTCTGAAGCCCCCATTACGGCAGCCTAGTTAGCTTTTACTCATCAGAAACTCGAAGGTCAATGGCGCCTCAAGCCGGGCCCGCTTAACTACTTAAAAAAAACACTCCTAAAGTTCCCAATGGCATAGGCATTGCTTTCTACTTTTAGCTCATTTGTGTTTTCAATCGCGCTGTAAGTATCCATTTTGGCAACCATTATCGAGTTAATGTTATGACTATTTATGATCTGTTACACAAAGACCACGAGGAAGTTGCAGAATTGCTCAATAAACTGGAAAACAGCAGCGAGAGCGCTATAAAAACGCGTGAAAACACATTCAGTAAAGTCAAAAAAAACTTATCGCTCATAGCAAGGCCGAACAACAAACTTTTTACTCCGCCCTTAAAAACAACAAAAAGACGCACGAGTTGATTTTAGAAGGCATTCAAGAGCACGAACTCGTGAGTCAGTTGTTGGAGGAATTGGACAGCATGAACAAAGGCACCGAGGATTGGAAGGCCAAACTGATTGTGCTCAGGGAAAACGTCGAACACCATGTGGAAGAAGAGGAGAATGAACTGTTTGAGCAAGCACGCCAAATCCTGAGTGATGATCAGGCGCGCGAGGTAGGTCGGAAGTTTGCGGAGCAAAAGCAGCAAATTATGGTAAGCGACTAAAGCATGACAAATAATCTTGAATGCGTATTAATGCCTTATATTGCTCATTTAACGGAGGCAATATGGCCGAAGAACATCCTTTCCCAACACAGAGTCAGAGCCAACCGGGCCGCGAACATGAGATGGAGCCACCGCCAATACCGGTTCGTCGTGAGTACCGAGGCAGCGGTAAGCTAGACGGCAAGGTCGCACTGATTACCGGCGGCGACAGTGGCATAGGCCGTGCCATCGCAGTGTTGTTTGCCCGCGAAGGCTGCGACTGCGCGATCGTCTATCTTGAGGAGGACAAGGACGCAGAGGATACTAGGAAAATGGTAGAGGACGAGGGTCGGGCCTGCATCCTCCTGCGCGGCGATGTCGGCAGCCCCACCTTCTGCGAGGAGGTGGTCTCAAAGACCCGCGAGGTATTCGGACAGATCGACGTCTTGGTCAATAACGCCGCAGAGCAGCACAGCATCTCGGACTTGCTGGAGATCACCCCGGAGCTCTGGGACCGCGTGTTCCGCACCAACATACATGCATACTTTTACCTGACGCGGGCTAGCGTGCCGCACATGAAGCCCGGCGCCTCGATCATCAACACTACTAGCGTCAATGCCTATAAGGGCAACCCCAGCCTCATCCCCTATTCGTCCACTAAGGGCGCTATCGTGGCCTTTACGCGCTCCATAGCGCAAGCGTTGCTGTCTAAAGGCATTCGGGTTAACGGTGTAGCACCCGGACCGATCTGGACTCCTCTTATCCCAGCCACATTCCCGGAGGAGAAGGTAACGGAATTCGGGAAACAAGCCCCCATGGGACGGGCTGGTCAACCGGAAGAGGTCGCACCCTCTTACGTTTTTCTAGCCAGCGATGATGCATCTTACTTTACCGGCCAGGTGCTCCACCCGAACGGCGGATACATCGTCAACGGCTAATCCCGCCGTGCGATGCGCACAGGACGGGAAAGCGACAAGTTTACTTTGATAACGCATGAGCGATGGGATCCGGCAAGGATGCCGGCCATGAGGGCAAGTGGGTAAGAAGCTGTTCTAAAAATGTCGCAAGGACCGGGAGACGCAAGGAGCACGGTGGCGAGCAACCGGAGTGTACAGGGGAAGTACATGAGGAAAGGACTGTTGAGTGGCACCCTAAAATCCATCGTGCACCTGCCCGAAGCAAGGGTTTGTCCCAACTAGATTCTCTGTTAGCACAAATTATTATCAATAGGCTTCAAATACGTTGCGGTGAGATTTCGCTCTACCGTTGCAAACTATCTTGCCAGCTGAGATTCATGCTTGGCCCGCAGCAGACGTACCGGTAACAAAGATGAAAACGGAGGCAACCCATGGCGGCACCTTCTGGTCAAAAACCGAGGCCAAATAGAGCCCCAGGGCGCGAAGAAGGGCGCGGTCGAACAGCAACCCGACCTCACCAGATTCCCGCCTCGGGTTGGCGTGACATTCTGGCTCGGATAAAGCAAGGCCTGAGCGATGATCATGTCAGTATTGTTTCAGCAGGGGTTGCCTTCTATGCACTGTTTGCGCTCTTCCCGGCCCTGGCGGCATTCGTTTCAATATACGGGCTGATCACCGACCCAACTCAGGTACAGCAACAGCTTAGCGCCTTGAGCAGTCTATTGCCCCAGGACGCCTATGCGCTAGTACAGCAACAGCTGAAAAATGTGGCGAGTCAAGCGGGAGGAGCACTCACTGCAGGGGCTATCGGCGCGTTGTTGTTAGCCCTTTGGGGTGCTACGAAAGGCGTGAAAGCACTCTTCGACGCCTTGAACATTGTTTATGATGAAGAAGAAAATAGAAGCTTTTTCAAGCTAAATGCGCTAGCTCTCTTACTGACGGTGGGGGCAATCCTCTTCGGTACGTTCACGCTCATCCTCATCGCAGCGCTGCCTGCTGTACTCGGCAATCTCGGTCTAAGCGAGTTGGTACGAAATTTACTGTCCTTCGGTCGCTGGCCGTTGCTCGCCGTTGTGCTCATGTTGGCTCTGGCGGTGATGTATCGCTTTGGTCCGAGTCGAGAACAGCCTCAGTGGCGATGGGTGACCTGGGGGGCAATCGCGGCAACCTTACTTTGGTTGATTGGATCAGTGGCTTTCTCAATCTATGTATCGAACTTTGGGAGTTACGATAAGACCTACGGTTCAATGGGTGCGGTAGTGATCCTGTTGATGTGGTTGTATTTGTCAGCTTATGTCGTATTGCTGGGCGCAGAACTCAATGCGGAGACTGAACACCAGACGACTCAAGATACCACGACTGGGGCGCCCGAACGCTTAGGTAGACGCGGTGCTCACGTCGCCGATTCCGTCGGAGAAAGGCATTGAAAACTGTGGAGATCAAGCACAACGTACAGCTTGTAAGAGCGCTCTGCTTGGTTGAGACAGGTGACAAGTTTCATAATAGCTGAGAAACAAGCCTCAGTTGATGTTGCTTTGCAAAGCAAAGGGGCAGGCGGCTCTTGTTGGCCCTGCTTCCTGCAAGCCAAGCCTTGGCGTAACTATTCAGCAAAAAAATCTTCACTTTTGTTCGACACTGTCATTGCGAATCCTGACCTGGACGAAGCAGGTTTTCGTACCGGCTCCGGTAGGAGACCCTGCGGCGCTTCCATTGATATCGCGATCCGTAAGTGCGGGATCAACCCACGGTGGGATTTTCTATATCTGACACCCTTTATTGGTATCAATTACTTGCTTGCGGATCGGGCTAGGCCGTTTGAAAAAGGGCCTGAGCAGGGCAAGCTGATCAGGCGCGTGGAATGGAGACTTCGGCCAATAGACTCATCGGCCCGCGTATCTCAACAGCCTGCATTTGCGATGCATCGCGCACGAATAGGGAACCTGCGTAACCTAGGGCGTTAACCGAGATGGTGTCAGCAAATTCTCTGCTACGCGGAATGAGTAGCATCCACTCTCGTGTGACCAACAGGTTGTAGGGACCCGACTGACGCGCTTCGCCGTCGACATGAATCGTCCCTATTCCCATTGCCTCCAGTAGGGCTCGATAGCGTGCATGCGTACGCTCTGCCATCGCCTGCGGTTGCTCTAAAAACAACGGGTCAAGGCGCGTGAAGGCATTAACAAAAGGCAGTGAAGATAGCGTGGTGATACGAGCATCACGGTCCGTAGACATTAGTAACGGCTCGATCGGTAACCTCGGTCCCCCAGCAGCAAGCGGCAAGGGAACCATTTGCAAATGCTTGTGCGTTTGACTGGCCCCTGCGAGCACGCCGCCATTGTAGAAGCCCAGTCCGTCGAGCTCGGCCATGCACCGCCACAACGCTTCAAAGTCGGATAGGGTGAGCAGGGCTTCTTGGTGCTCAAATGCTCTCGTGACAATGAGTAGGTGATGATCGATGACCTTGAACTTGTTGAGTAGCGCTACATGGGTGTCAGACACGGCGGCGACAAACAAGTCCCTATCAAAAGGCACAAAGGGATCGGCAGTTTCCTTTGATCCTTCGTTCTCCGAGCCTCGCTTTTTCTGTTCCTGATCTTTATGTTTTAGGCTGGAAACCATCCGGACCAGAAATGGTATGCCATGATCTTCGACAATCCTCTGGTCCGTCTCGATGGGGAGAAGCGCACCGCAAGCCAACGCGTGTTGTGTGCGTTGAGCCAACAGCGAGCGCAAGCTACCTTGAATAAACGGCAAAGCGTTTTTCGTCATCTGGGATTTAGCCTTAGATTTTGACGGAAAGGAAAAGAAATAGTCGACTAGCCATAACCATGCCCTCTCCTCTATTGAGGCGTGATAATATTTAACCCAAGCTGCTACCTTGAGGAGGTGAGCTCATCAGAACGGGTCGCCACACTCCTCAATCCTGACCCGCAGCAGGCTCAGGAGTTTTTGGTGGCCGATTTAGTGAAAGCGATGTCCACAGATCCCGACGTCATCAAGGACATCACCCCCCTTCGCGATGCAGCATCGTTAGTCGAGCAAGAATGCATCCAGCTCGGACCCGAGGAGATTCGGGTATTTTGGACAGCCGGCGAGTAATTTCTTGTCATTGATGAACCTATAATTTTCTTAGTAGCCTCTTCGCCTCACTTCGAAGAGCCCCTCGCTTACGTCGACAATTTATTGAAACGGGTTACATTCGATAATACCGATGCTCTGCCATCGGATGACTTTCGTATGATGCTTAAGCTCCCATCAGTCTCAAGCACTACTGCTTCTGCTTCCTCAAGCTCGCCGAACCCCTGGCTGCGCATTGCCTGCAGTATTTCTTCCTCATTTACTCTCTCAGCTTTCATCGCTTTTTGTAAGAACTCACCCCTATGAAATAGTAACTTAGGCTCTGCCTTTATCAGGTGGCTCACTGCCTTTGATCTGACTGACAGCCAGGTAATTATGAATTGTAAAAAAATCAGCAACCCGAGTGCCAGCATTCCTTCTGCAAGGGCAGTATCCTTAGAAAGAAGAATGGTTGCCAAAGTCGATCCCAAGGCTACTGTAACGACAAAGTCAAAAGCGTTCATTTTTGAGAGAGTTCGTTTGCCAGATACTCTCAGCAATAAGAGCAGAGCTGCATAAGCAGAGACGCCAACAACAGCTATTCTTCCCAAACTCTGCCAACTATCAAAGAACATCGTTATTCCTTTTGACGCTAATAGCACTGCGATGATCCGCTTCCGCGTCGAACAAGGCGCAGCTGAGAGTGCAAACGCGGCCCAGTCGGCACCTGACGTTGCTACTCAGCGCCACCGTGATCCCGCTTCCCTCAGACCGTCTTTACCTTGATACCGTTTCCCCGGGACCAAGTCCGTCCTGCTCTTTGGCCAGGTTAAGCTGCTGATCGGCGAATGCCTCGCCATGGGTCAACCCTATTGCCGACGGTACAACGTCAGATGAATAGGACATGGATTTCCTCCTCACTTTGTCTGTTGAGAACACATTATCAGTCCATCTTCTAATGGGGCACCGCGATCCATGTTTTCGAACTTGAGTGGGGAAAGGACAGCTTCACTCGCTAAACAGCTGAATGGCATCACAACAGTGCCGTTTGCGGTGAACATGTTCGGGCTCCGATAGGTAATCGTCCCGAAGGCTAGCTGAGCGGGTTCAGCGCTGTGGTAGCAGCACGGATACGCGCTTGACATAAAAGGTAATCTCCTCGGAGCGGATGAGCTGCCGACCGTTGGCATCAACAATCATCGCTTCAAGCGTGTGCTGACCCCGATCGAGATCGGTGAGCTCAACCGTTGGCGTGTTGCTTCGTTGTCTCTCTTCACCATCCAGAAGAACCATGAAGCGGTGGCCGGCTGCCGCTTTAAGCCCGGGCTTTGCCGCTAGCTTCACCGTAACGTTTCCATCGTTTGCTCGGACCGCCTCTCCGTCTTGAATGTTGGTGATGCTCAGCGCTTTATAATCGCGGTCCGCTTCCGATTCAGTGCTATCGGTGGTCAAGCCGGCTCTCTTCGGTGGCGTATAAGTAGGGAGCGGCGGCACCTCGTAGACTTCGCTTCCGGGAAAGGGCATATCCGAGTATCTCGCCGGACCCCTTTCATCGGCATCTTTGTACACTTCCACCGCTTGCGCTGAAAACCACAGAAAAACGCAAAGGAGAGGTGACAAAGCTCGCATCACGAGTTCAAAGATCCAAGAGCTGTACGGCGGCGGCATATCATCGTATTGGGTCGATAACCACTTGCAATAATTAACATACGATAAAGAATGCGTATCCGGGGAAGAAGAAGAAATTAGGGAAAACCCCAAGATTTAACAGCGCTTATTCTAGGACGTGTCATCGAATTAGCAGCGATTGTGATTCACTATTCACAGGTATAGGGAGGGCTTGTGAATGAGCAGCGTAACGGATTGCGCGATGATCAGTGGCGATCAGTGGGAGAAGATGAAGGATTTGGCTCCGGGCCGCGAAGAGACGGTGGGCGTGACGGCAAAAGACAACTATTTAGTCCCACGGTGTGCTGGATCAGATCGAGGGCATTGCCTCGGCGCAATAGGGGACTGCGAGTCCAGGGCGGGCCCCAGAGTGTGAATCTGTCCACGCTGCCGGCGCTACGCCGATCGCACGGTGATGAGCCCCGGGATGGCACGCAGTGCCGCGAGCTGTCCAAGGGCTGATGAGTCGGTCCGTCCTCGCCGAGGCCGATGGAGTCGTGGCTGGGGCTCTGCCGCTCGATAAGCTGCGCCCCATACTGCTGCGCCACGATGCGACGCGCAGCGAGGTATCGAGATTGATGCTGGCGCCCTCTGGAAAACCGCTGCCGTATGCCGGGCGGTTGGGGCACCATGGGAAGCACAGCGCACGGCAAGCATTGCTGTGGCGAGAAAGAGATCGATACGAAGCGCCCTGGGGTTTTACCGATTCCAGGGCGCTTCACCTTGAGGCTTACAGAGACTGAATCATCTGACGAAGTTCGGTATTGAGCTTGGCATACTGCAAACTGTTTGCCTCCTTTTCCTTTTCTTGGGCGAGCTGCTCCACCGCCTGTTCGAGGCCTTTGATCTGGTCCTTATAGACCTCGTCGGTATATTGCTCGTCAGCCTGTTCTGCGGCCTTCTCGAGGTAATCCTGCGCCGCATTCAAATGTTGCTTCGCCGCGCCCGCATCATCGCCCACAAATCGCTCGGTCTTGGCAAGACTTAACTGGTACTTCGCCTCGATCAAGTCCGATTTTAGGGCACTATGGCTACGCAGCTTCGCCCACCCGGTGCTCATGTATTCCACGCTACGGTCTGCCAAAGCTCGACCACGGTGCCAGAGATGTTGGAGATCATTTGTGAGATCGCTGCCGCCCTCCATTTTTGCCTCCAGCGCCTTGGCCTCATTGAGGAGATCCCCGGCCTCGGCACGGGTCAGCTTGTCTGGCGATTTTTGGGCTGCCTCGAGGAAGGTGATGGCCTGTTGAACCTCGCTTCGCGCAAGCTTTTTATCCCCTGAGGCATAGTGCTGGCTCGCCGCCCAGATCAGGGATTGGGCCGAGACCATCGGCTCATCTACCGCCACCGAAAGAAATACCACGTTTTTCTCCGCCCCTTGCAGCGCCTTTTCCGCCCCTTGACTATCGCCCTTGGTAAGGTCAGCAAGCGCTTGGCTCACCAGGTGGCGGGTGCCGGCAAGCGGTAGATCGATCTCGGTATAGACGAGCGCCTCGTCGGTGGCTTCGAGCGCTTCCTTCGCCTTTCCTTTCTCACCCTTCTCGAGATGTCCCTTGGCTTTGTTGAGGTGCTCTTGAGCTTCCTTTACCGGCATAAAGTCAACGAGCTCATCCAGCGAGCTGTAAATGGGGATCAAATCGGGAACGACTTCCTCGCTGTCCTTATATTCCAAGTGTTTTTTTGCTATCCAGATGCGATCCTTGACCTCGGTGGTTGGCAGCGCCGCCTCGATGATATTCAGCAGGGTCTCCGCCTGCTGCAGTTCGCTTTTCGCGGTCTCCATCTCCTTTTTATGGATGGCGGAGCGGGCTTGAGCGATATGGCGAAGCACCTTAGCCGCTGCCGAGGAGAGGATTCCTTCTTCTTTTGGCGAGATACGACTGAGGGGATTCGCGTTAACCTGCTCATGGACGAGGGCCTCCTTGGAAGCGGCGATGACGGGTGCGGTGGCTAGAACTGCGCTAAGCCCGGTGGCAAGAGCTGCCGCCGCCACGCTACGACGTGTGCGATATAACATCGTGATATCTCCTGCGAATTTTACTGCTGCGTTTCCTACCTGGAGGGTTCCCTCGACTCGGGGAAGCCGCTTGGCGTTCCAGGGTGGCAGCGGGTCTCAAAACCCGACGCTCGCAGCCAATTTGGCAACCTCTGTGCCAGATCGTTATCACGAATAAAAACAGCGGATTAGATTCATGTTGTGAAACCCGTGAGGGTGACTGGTGGATATCGACCAGAGTCGGCGGTGCTTTTCCTCCATACGGCACCGGGGTCCTCTCGATTCACCGCTACCAATGCTCGCGATAACAGCGGCTTGGAGGCAGGATGACTGTGGCACGGCGCTCGCTTGCGAGGCTTTTCGAGGTTGTAACGGCTCACTTCGCGCCTTCATGGGGAGAAGCTCATGGTCCGACACGCTGCCGCCAACGTCGTCGTCGCGTACGCGAAATGCATTCACCGCAAACTGCCGCTGGCGTGTACCGCCATCGCCTGGGGGCGTTGCGCAAGGGTGGTTGCAATGCTACTGCTGGCCTTGGTGTCTGGCGTTGCTAACGCCACTGCCGGCGAATCACCGGTACCGATCGCGCCTGGGTGGTTCCTAAAAAAAGTCGATGAAGAAGCGCTGGCGAAAGCGACGACGAGCGCCCGCGCCAAAATTGCCGAGGCAAGCAACGCACTCGTGGCCGAAAAACAGACAGAGGCTGCAATCGCCCTCGATCGCACGCTAGATCTCTTGGACGAAGCGCAAAAGCAGCTGCCGACGAACGCCGTTCAGGCGCGACTGCGCATCGCCAAAGCACGTCTGGCGACCGAGGGCCCAGGGGAAGCCTTAACAGAACTCGCTCCGATCTACGGAGCCATTGAGAAGCTTGCCAGCCTCATTCCGGCGGACGAGGCCGAACGTTACCTTCAACAAGCAGGCGGTGCGCTCACCAAAGGCGACATTGCTGCGGCGAACAATGCTCTCGATGCCGCCTCAAGCGTGCTGGCCTTCCCGGCGCTGGAACGGCCCCTTGCCAGTGCTCGAACGCTAGTTCAGGCCGCCAAACTGGAGCTTGGGCTCGGCGATCCTGGGGGCGTGGCAGCGACCCTTCGAGATGCGGGAAAGGCCCTTACCTATCTCGAAAAGGCCCTGGACAACCCGCTCCTGCAAGCGCGCGAGGCCCTTGGCAATGCCGTACAGACCTATGCGGTCGGCGATCAGGAAAATGCCATGCTCGACCTTGATCGGGCTGAGGATCTTCTCAAACAGGCCGCTCAAACCGAGGCGGCGCCCTCGGTTAACGATGAAGTGCGCCACCTGCTCGTCGCGCTGCGTGCCGTCAAGCAAAAACTCTTTGCAGGACAGGCCAACCGCCGCGCTCTGGAACACTTGTGGGCACAAGCCCGCGCCTTGACGGAGCTTCATGCCGAGCACGCTGCAGCCGGCCGGGGTCGATCTCAGGACATGGACGTAATCCTCTTCGATCTCATCGAAGCAAAGAATCACCTCCAGGATGCGCGCGCCGCGCGCTTTCTCGGCGGTGACCAAAGTGAAGCGCAACGCGATCTCGAAAAAGGCGCTGCCGCGCTGCGACGCCCCTTGGCAGAGCTTGGGGGTGAGTCCAAGCTCGAAGCCAAAACAGTCGCCGTGAAGTTCGCGTCTCTTCGAGAAGCGCTCGTATATCCCCTTGTCGATAACCCCAACGAGCGCGCCAAGGAGCAACAGCAGTATGATCTAGCGATTGCCGAGCTGCGTCGCATCATCGCCGCCAACCGGTAAGGGCACCATCACAGCGCCGCTGGGAGTCGCCGCTTAATGCAGCTTCACATGAGGGTGGGTGCGTCGCGTGATAAGGCGCGCCAATGTGTCCAGCGCGATCTTCAGAAAACCGTGCAGCACGTATTCGTGCATTTTGTAAAGCGAGCGGTACATAAGCCCAGCAAACCAGCCTTCGACCATTACACTACCTCGTGTGATGGCGCCCATCAGGCTCCCGACGGTGCTGAATTCTCCCAGCGAAATGAGCGAGCCAAAGTCGCGATAATGGAAAGGCTTTAATGGTTTCCCCTCAAGGTGCCTCGGCAGCATCTTGAATAGATGTGACGCCTGCTGGTGCGCCGCCTGCGCACGCGGTGGAACCCAACCATTTCCCTGCGGCCAGGGACACGCCGCACAGTCACCGAGAACGAAGATATTCTGATCTCGCCTGGCTTGAAGCGTCGGCGTGACCACAAGCTGATTGATGCGATTGCTTTCCAGTCCGGCGAGACCTTGAAGAAAGTCGGGTGCTTTGATCCCCGCCGCCCACACAATCAATTCCGTCAAGATTTCCCGCCCACGCGCTGTTCTTACGCCCTGCGCAGAGACCTCCGTCACTCGCTCCCCGGCGATCACCGCAACACCCAGCTTTTGCAGCAGCCGCATCACAGCTTTAGACAATCGCTCAGGAAGCGCCGGGAGAATCATGGGGGCGGCTTCGATGATCGTGATTTTAATGTCCTTGTCCGGTTCGATCCGCTCTAAGCCGAAGGAAACGAGCTCCCTCAGAGCATTGTGCAGTTCGGCCGCGAGCTCCACTCCCGTAGCACCCGCCCCGATGATGGCGATATTGAGCTGGCCCGGGGCCAATGGTCCGGCCTGGGCATTGGCACGCAGGCAGGCGTTGAGCAGGCGGGAGTGGAACAGCACCGCCTGCTGGGGATCGTCCAATGCGATGGCATGCTCAGCGGCACCCGGCGTTGCAAAATCGTTCGTGGTACTGCCCACTGAGATAACCAGCCTATCGTAAGGGATGGTTCTCGCGGGAATCACCTCGCGGCCACGTTCGTCGAATGTCGCGGCGAGATAAATCTCCCGCTGTTGTCGATCAAGCCCTACCATGCGCCCCAGCCGGAATTGGAAATGATGCCAACGGGCCTGAAACGCATAATCAAGCTCATGATCATTCAAGTCCATAGTCCCAGCAGCCACCTGATGTAGCAGGGGTTTCCATAAGTGCGTTCGCGATTGGTCAACGAGCGTGACCCGTGCCCGCTGGGCCTTTCCAAGCTTATCCCCCAGACGTGTCGCAAGCTCCAAGCCCCCGGCACCGCCACCAACGATGACGATGCGCGGCCGCTTGGCGGTCTCGGGTTTCATATCCAAATGTCCTTCATACCGCGATACGAGGAGCAACAGGCGCGCTATCGGGTTTGTGATGCTGTCTGCGCATTCGCCGAGAGACGAGCCAGGGCGGCGATGCGCTCTTCTAAGGGCGGATGGCTCATGAAAAGCCTGGCCAGCCCTTGGCCGACGTTTCCGCCAATCCCTAACGTCGCCAGGCTGCTCGGCAAGTCCCGGGGCTCAGATACTCTCTGCAGGCTATGGAGAGCGGCGATCATATTCTCGGTCCCAGCAAGCTCAGCTCCACCGGCATCGGCGCGAAATTCCCGCCAACGTGAGAACGCCATGACGATGAGCGTCGCCAGGATCGACAAGAATATCTGCGCCACGATGGAGGTAACGAAATAGCCAGGCCCAGCCCCGCGCTGGTTACTAAACAACGCCCTATCCACCACGTAGCCGATAATTCTGGCAAAGAAGATGACGAAAGTATTGAGCACGCCTTGCAGTAGACCCATGGTCACCATGTCGCCGTTGGCAATATGGGTCACTTCGTGACCCAATACCGCTTCTACTTCCCGCTTTCCCATCCGGTCCAAAAGGCCTCTGCTGACCGCAACGAGTGCCTGGTTACGACTCATCCCGGTGGCGAAGGCATTGGGCTGTGGCGACTCGAAGATACCCACCTCCGGCAAGCCGATACCCGCGTCACTGGCCAGGCGGTGCACAGTTTCCAACAACCATTGTTCCCCAGCGGTAGACGCCTGGTCGATAACATGTACTCCCATGGTCGTCTTGGCCACCCATTTAGAAATCGCTAACGATATAAACGATCCTCCCATACCGAAAACAGCAGAAAAAACGAGTAGCGCATTCAGATTCAGATCGACGCCTTCTCGGTAGAGCCACTGTTCCACCCCAAAGGCATTCAAGACCACGGCAATCACGACCAACACGGCGGCGTTAGTTGCCAAAAATAGAAATAACCGTTTCATGTTCATTTACCTCTTGCCAACTGAGCATTTCACTCAAGTGATTGCAATGGCCGCGCCGCATAAAAAAGCTCGTTTAATAGACCGTATTAATAGATCTGCGAACTTTCGTTGGTGGAAATAACCCCAAAGTGGTGGTTTAAACCTGCAAAGCCTTCCGCGTTCATTAGAAGCTGTTGTAAGAATTGCCGCGCTTGCAGTTACATCTGGCACACCCGATGCTTTAGCGTGGCTAGAACGATTATTTTTAAAGGAGGAAACACCATGAACAAAGAAAATACACTTGAAAATACCGTCATCGCAGCGTATGACACACATGAGCAGGCTGAACGGGCGGTCAAGGATCTCAATAAGTCGGGCTTCGATATGAAGAAGCTCTCGATCGTTGCTAAAGGTTATCGCACGGAAGAATACCCACTCGGTTTCTACAGCACCGCAGACCGAGTCAAGGCTTGGAGCGGCATCGCCGCGTTTTGGGGTGCGCTTTGGGGCGTGCTGGCAACGATTCTCATCTTTGGTTGGGAGCCAATACCGTTTCTTATGGCTCCCACCACACCTTTCTTGCAGATCTTGGAAGGCGCAATCATAGGCGCCGCACTAGCAGGCGGCATTGCGGCGCTCGGTGCCTTAGTGGCCAGTTGGAGCAACTCGGGAGAAAGCATTCTCAAATATGAGCGTCGACTCGGTGCTGATAGCTACCTCGTGGTGGCTCATGGTGGCAACGATGAGATCGAACAAGCGCGTTCGCTGATGACACACCCCCAGGCAACTGAAACCGCAGCGTTTGTCACCTAAGGGTAATGTTAGAAGCCATTCTTGAGACTGTTGGGAGCGCCGGCGGAGCAAAGGTGCAGCGGCTCGAAATTGCAGCCTACATGAGAGTGCCTGGAAAATCTGAGCCGCCGCACAACGCCAGTGTGGCAAGTGAGGTAAGCTCTCAAACAGTCTCTTTTGCCGAGGAGCTCAGGCTAATCGCCGCTCGCATTGCTGGCTCATCTAACTGATCGGGCTGCACCTTGAGATAGGCCACACCTTCATCGGCAACGACAACGACCTCGACAACGCCTCGCACCTGCTGCAGGCGCGCCGCGATCCACCTCGCCTCTCGGTCATTGATTTGCCCCACATTTAGCAAGTGACTCGCGTAATAGCCGGGGTTGCGCATCGTCAGGGAAACGAGCAGCCAAATTACGGCGACCGACAAGGTAAAAGCAAATAAGCCGTCAGAGCCCGCCAGCCCATACATCCATCCCCCCAACGTTCCACCGATAAAGATGCCCAAAAATTGGGAGCTCGAGTAAACTCCCATCGCCGTCCCCTTAGCGTCAGCCGGCGCCATCTTGGAAATCAGCGACGGCAGGCTCGCCTCCATCAAGTTAAACGCGCTAAAAAAAACGACCAAGGCGACGAGTACGGGCACCGTGCTGCGGTGGTCAAGCATCAGTATCAGTTGCGACAGGGCCAAAGCAACCACACCCCCCAAAAAAACTTGCTTTAGCCGTCGATGCTTTTCACCGATGATGATAAAAGGAACCATGATCACCACGGAGAGCACCAAAACCGGTAAATAGACATACCAATGGTGCGGCGTGGGAACCCCGAGCACGGCGGTAAGAACATGGGGAAGCCCCAAAAAACTCCCTGTTAGGATCACGTGCAGCGCAAGAATACCGAAGTCCAATCGCAGCAGCTGACGGTCCTTGATCACACGCATGAGCAGCCCAGGCACCTCCTCGACATCGCGGTGGTGTGCTACCTGCCGCGGCCGCGGCACAATAAACCAGTTCACGGTAACACCGAGGATGGCCAAGAGCGCGGTTAGCCAAAAGATGCCGCTCACTCCGATCCAGCCGTTAACCACGGGTCCGAGCACCAGGGAGAGCGCAAACGAGAGCCCGATGGTCATGCCAATGAGGGCCATGGCCTTGGTCCGGTGATCTTCGCGCGTGAGGTCGGCGCCGAGCGCCAAAATCACCGAGCCGACGGCACCGGTACCTTGAAGTGCGCGCCCCAGGATGACGCCGTGGATCGAATCCGCGAGCGCCGCCACCACGCTGCCGGCGGCGAACAGCAGCAAGCCGACGCTGATGATGAGTTTCCGGCCAAATCGGTCCGACAGCATTCCGAAGGGAATCTGCAAGACCGCCTGCGTGAGCCCATAAGCACCCAGTGCCAACCCAACGGCAACGGGTGTAGCGCCGCGCAGATGGCGCGCATAAGTGACAAACACCGGATAGATCATGAAGAGCCCGAGCATGCGCAGGCTAAAAATGGCGGCTAAAGACAACGTCGCACGAATCTCAATCTTGCTCATCATAGACTCAATTAATACTTGTAAACTTCTTTTTTAATCCCTATCCGTGTTTGCACACATTGAACATACGAGGATGGCGCGCCGCCGCGCAACGCAGCCCAGGCAAGCGCAGTAATCCTTACAATAGCTTCTGAGATATTGCACTGTGCCCCAGACCTTATCATTAGCTTAACATGGCTTCTGTCAAGCTAAGGCATGGCAGGTGCCGGCCGTCATGGGCTTCCTCTCAATCGGGTATGGGGTACACAGCCATCTTCAGCGAGCCGAGGTCAAGGTTTTTCTTCTTATGCTGGTTGCAGCGAATTTCTTGTTGCCGTGGGAGTTTTCACCCACCGTCCTAATCGCCTACGTCAGCGCGCTCGGGTTTTACCTGAGAGGATTGCATTTGCGACACGCGGCGGGATTCCGCGACGGATTCCTGCGCCCCCTAACGTTTGTCTTCGGGGTCATGCTCATTTATTTTGTGATGCAAACGCACTACGACTATCTGTCTCAGCACATGTTCTTCGTGCACCGCGCCCAGCACCTGATCCTGCATCACTTGGCGCCGTTCCTGATCTTGCTCACCGAACCGCAACCAGTGCTGGCCGCCGGCCTCCCCAAGAAAGTGTACGAGAACGTGCTCCTGCCCACTTGGCGCTATCCCTTAACACAACGGCTCTACCGCACAATTCAAAGCCCACTGCTCGCCCCGTTGTTATTCGTGGGACTCATCTACTTCTGGCTTACGCCTTCTATTCATTTCGATGCCATGCTCAGCGCCGATCTCTACAAGATGATGAACTGGAGCATGGTGCTTGACGGGCTGCTTTTCTGGTACTTGATCCTCGATCCCCGCACTCGGCAACAGGGCGCGCTGCTCGGTTTTGGCACGCGCATCCTCGTGCTATGGGCAATTATCCTTCCTCAGATCGTTTTGGGCGCCTATATCGGGCTCAGCCGGTCGGTGTTGTTCGATGTCTACGATGTCTGTGGTCGGGCTTGGCCACTGAGCCCAATCACGGACCAACAGATCGGCGGGCTGATCACTTGGATACCGTCGAGCATGATGAGCGCCATTGCCATGCTCGTCGTTCTTCGCTTCTGGCTACGATCGGATCAACCACAAACTAAGCCACAATCGACGGAAGGGGCCATTGCGGCGCAAATCGCGAGGAGCTCTTCATGAATCCGTTCGCTCTCCGGCTTAGGGACGGCTTCTTGAGACAGTTAATCCTGATCGCCTCAGCCATGGCCGCATTGACCGCCTGCAACAGCCCAGAGCCCTGGCATGCCAAAGATATTTCTGGGCTTATGCCTGATCTGAGCTTTACACTCACCGATACTCAAGGCCAGACGGTTCACGGCACGAACTATCGCAACCAGATCCTCCTGGTCTATTTCGGCTATACCCATTGTCCCGACGTCTGCCCGATGACCCTGGCCCGGCTTTCCTCGGCACTCAACAAAATAGGACCCGCGGCGCAACACGTGCGCGTCCTTTTCGTGACGGTCGATCCAGCGCGCGATACGCCGGATCTCTTGCGCCGTTACGCGCATTACTTCGGCCCACAGTTCATCGCCTTGCGCGGCACCGATGCGCAACTGCAGAGCTTCACCAAGCATTACCGGGTCACTTACAGCCGCGGCGAGCCGAACGCGCACGGGGACTATCCCGTATCCCACAGCAACGCGGTCTTTGTCTTCGACGGCGATGGCCGAGCGCGCCTACTGATCCGCAGCGACGAGAGCGTTGATGCCATTGCCGCCGATCTCAGCCGGTTGGTTGCCGCCCGCTGACCAGGCTACGCTTACGGCTGCAGCCACTGCTGAGCATAGAGCCAGGCATTTTGCCCAGCTCATTTGGATCTCGCAGGAGAGGCCTGGGAGGGGCGCGTGCCGGTGCCTGTTCCATCCTCTGGGCCTTGCAGAAACTCCTCAGCTAGGACTCGATAGAGGGGTTCTGGACAGAGCAGGCGTGAGACGCCATAGGCGGCGAAGGAGGCGGCCATCAGCGGCAGAATGAAAGCATGATCGTCTGTCATCTCGCTAACGATAACAAAGGCTGTGATGGGAGTCTGCAAAACTCCCGTAAAGTAGGCCGCCATGGCGAGCAGGGCCACCCCTTCTGCCGGAAACCCAGCTAAAAGCATCGCCAGCTGCTCCCCAATCCCTGCGCCAATCGCCAAAGAAGGGGCGAATATGCCCCCTGGAATACCGCTCCAGTAGGACACCATCGTGGCCAGCATCTTGAGGTAAGGAAAGCCGACGTGACCAACACCCTCACCGCCCAAGATCTGCCGAGCTTGCTGATACCCGGTGCCGTAGGTGAGGCCGGCCGCGCCCAAGCCGATACAGGCAACGGCAAGACCGCAGACCGCCGGCAGCAGCGCAGGGTGCGCCTGACGCAGCGGCCGCAGACGCCGATTTCCCCAAATAAGCAACGCGCTGAAAGCGCCTCCCAAGAGGCCACCGACTAAGCCGCAGAGCAACGCAGCCAACCAGGCGGACGCCGGCCCCCAGTCGACAGGGGTTGCTTTACCCAGGTAAGTGTAATTACCCAACAGCGCCATTGCCGTCATGCCAGCAATGATAACGGCAGTAAGCACCGTACCGCTGGTGCGCTCTTCAAAGGAGCGGCTCATTTCTTCGATAGCAAATACCACCCCAGCCAGCGGCGCGTTAAACGCCGCCCCGATCCCCGCCGCTCCCCCGGCAAGAATCAGTCCCCGCTCGATGTCATGCTTGGGAAAATGCGCACGCTCGCCAAGAACGAACATGATCGCGGCACCGATATGAACCGTCGGGCCTTCACGGCCGATGGAGGCGCCTGACAACAGGCCTAGCAGAATCATGACACCCTTCGCACACGCAATCCGTAGCGATAGCACGCTGGCGCGCAGAGTGTGCTCGCTCATGTCCAGGGCGGCCATGGCTTGCGGTATACCGCTGCCTTGGGCGCCGGGAAAGTAGCGAACGGTAAGCCAGCCGATGAGTGCAAACCCCAGCGGGCAGACCAGCAACGGGAGGTAGCCACTGACCTCTGTCAATCGCTGGAATTGCTCATTGGCATGGTCGCTACCTAGAGCCAACAGCACGGCGGCGATGCCCACCATCACTGCCCCGCTCCAGAACACCAACCGAGTCTTCCAGGCCTTGGGTGAAAACAAGCTGTGCCGGGCCCGGCGCAAGTGACGTCTAGCCATCCATCACTCGGGGAAAAGCAACCCGTGCATGCGGCATAGCCCCATGCACAGCGGCTCGTGGTAAACGGTTTTATCGAGCTTCGCGAGCGCTATTGAAAATGTACTGATTTTTTGTTCTGGGAGCACCGCGGAAGACCTACGCTCGGCTTTCCAATCGCTCTATCCCAAGCGCCTTTAGCATGTACTTCTCGTAGAGCGGTTCAGAAGTGCCCTTTTTCATCTTACGCATGAAGTACTTCTCATAGGCAATTTTGGCCACATGCACCCACTTGCCGCTCTTCATCCAATTGACGTTTCGTGGCGGTATCTGCGGCAGCGCCACAAAGGCCACTCCGGTGTCGCCCATGTCGGCAAGGCAGATGGCGTTCCAGGTACCGGTATGCGAGGGATATTTACCGTTGAGCTCAGCGGCAATATTGCGCACGATAGCCGATACCATGGTCTCGATCATGTAACCCGTCTTGGGGGCACCGGTCGGCACGGGCGTGCTATCAACCGGCGGAATGGCGATACATACACCCGCTGAATAAATGTTGGGAAAGGTGGAGTTGCGCTGGTACTCATCGACCTGCACGAAACCCCGTGGGTTGCAGAGCCCATCGACGGCCGCTACCGCATCCACCCCGCGGAAGGCGGGAAGCATCATGGAAAACGCAAAGGGCACTTCGTGATCGCGCGCCTTGCGGCCGCTGGCATCGACCTCATCAACCAACATTTTTTTGGGCGCCACTTGGGTTACCTTCGCGTTGCTAATCCATTGGATGTCACGTTCACGCAGGGCCGATTCCAACAGTCCCCTGGAATCACCCACACCACCAAGGCCAAGGTGGCCAATGTAAGGCTCAGAGGTCACGAAAGTCATCGGGACGTGCTTGCGCAGCTTGCGCCGCCTCAGGTCGGTGTCCATGATAAAGGCAAATTCATAGGCTGGCCCAAAGCAGCTCGCAAACGGCATGGCACCGATCACCACCGGGCCCGGATCTCTCAGCAACTGCTGATAATCCGCATAGGCCCGCTCCGCATGCTCCACGGTGCACACGGAATGAGTGTGGCCACCATCGGGCCCAGCTCCTGCCACCTCCGTGAAGGCGAGCTGAGGGCCGGTGCAAATCACCAGATAATCATAGTTAACCGTCGCGTCCCCGTTCAGGATGAGGGTGTTGGTCTGGGCATCGATTTGCGTCACGGCCTTGGGAATGAAGCCTATGCCCTTGCGAGATAGACGCGGCTCAAGCCGGAAAGTAACGTCATCGCGCTTGCGCCAACCCACGGCAAGCCAAGGATTGGAAGGCACGAACTGGAAATGCTCTCGCTCGTTAATAACCGTGATCGCATGCGCTTTATCGAGCGCTTCGCGCATCTCATAGGCGGCCGGCATGCCGCCGATGCCCGCACCCAGTATTACGATATGTGCCATGCTAATGCTTCCTCCTCATAGTGTGCGACTCACGGCGAATAGCTGGACCTCGGCACTGACCACCAACGCCGCCTTGGTCCGCAGGACGGGGTTGTGCACCCCTGCTCATCGCTGGCCGCAATAGTGGATGTTGTGCTTTTTGAGTGCTTTCGCCGCTCCTCGAGTAGAAACTCAGGCAAGCGCCATGCCTCGCAACAAAATCTCACATAAACAATAAGTTAAGGTGATCTTGAAAAAAGTCACGGGAAGCTTCGTGGGTACGCTGGTGGAAAACCACCCGGATAACGGGGATTATCCACCAGTTGGTGCGCTCGAGGCCCCGATCAAGCCCTCGCTTTCCAGCCATTCCAGGCAATCCTTGAGCATGACGCGAAGCGGCGCGTGTCGGTAGCCAAGCTCATCCTGAGCCTTATGCGAAACGATGCGCGTATGGGCGAGCGCCACCGCCACACCTTCAGGCGTCGTTGTCGGTTCCTTTCCGCTCACCGCGGCAACCGCTGTGGCAGCCCGGGCCGCACTGCGCAACAATATCGCTGGCAACGTGCGCGTCGGCACCGTGCGCCCGGTGAGCTCACCGATGATCCGCGCCAATTCCGAGAACGAGGCCTCGGGACCCCCGAGCAGGTAATTCTCTCCCGTCCGCCCTCGCTCGGCGGCGGCGATATGCGCTTTCGCCACCTCCTCCCCGTGACAAAAACAGCCCGAGCCCGGAGGGACCGCCGGTATCCGATTCTCTGCGACCAGCACCACAAAGCGGCTCCAGTTATGCCGATCGTAGCGCCCAATGATGTGAGCGGGATTCAAGATCACCGCCGCAAGGCCCTGTTCAATGCCGGCGCGAATCGCCTGCTCAGCGAGATACTTGGTGCGGTCGTAGTTGATCCAGGAGTCGGCGCCCAACTGCGGCGACGCTTCGCTGATCACACCTTGCTCCAGACCATAGGTGTTCCAGGTCGAAGTGTGAACAAACCGCCGACACCCCTTCTCTAGCGCCACCGTCACCATGTTGCGGGTGCCGTCGACGTTGGTGCGGGTCTGGCGTTCATTGTGACCCGACCACATGGAGGTATCCGCCGCTACGTGAAATACCGCATCCGGATGCTCCGGCATGGCCTGGCGCAGCGACGCCGCATCGCAGACGTCCCCCACCGTGAGCTGCACCGCCAAGCGCTTAAGCGCAGCGACATCGGAGCTCGGCCGATGCAACGCGGTGACGGCCCAACCGCCGGCGGTCAACTGCTCAATCAGGTTGCGGCCAAGAAAACCGGTGCTGCCGCTGACAAAGGCGGTCTTCTGCCTTTCCTGCTCCATGAGCCCTTCTCCGAAATCCAGTCATGGACACGACCGGCAAGCCGCCGTGCAAGCGCCGCCTCCTGAGGACGCTCGGTACGATAGGCGTGGTTCCAGCGCCATCGGCCTGCCGACGGGCGCGCCGGCTCGGCACGCCAGGGGGCAAGCCCCCTGGACCCCCAAAAAGGGTAAAAGGATAAAGAGCAAAGTGTCAGGGGCCCTGGG
>JBAPTW010000461.1:0-1546 GCA_049282355.1 Gammaproteobacteria bacterium
CCTGAAAGGCTGCTGCAATGGGTCGAGCGGTTTCACACCTGGCGACGCGGCACGCCCGTAAATCTCAGAAGGAACTGGCGAGCTTGAGAAGCTTGTCGACAGGCTCGGCGTGAAAATCGGTAGTATATTGCAAAAATCCATGGAGATTGAAGCTATCCAGACAGTAGTACGTAGCCCATATCTTGTGACAATCAGTCCAAAAGATGCGAACGAGGCAAGCGGTCAATCATGAACATACGTCATTGGTGCGATGACACCTTTATCGCGTGCTCAAACCTTCCGTGGCTACTTTGCCTGTGCGCGGGCACTGCATTATGCCGAGGTAACGCTCGATGGCACTCTGGGACCAGCAGGGCCAGTCCTTGGGCCGAATTATGAGATTGCTGCGCCACTGGACCAGCAACGGGGCGGCAACCTGTTTCACAGCTTCGGACGATTTAATGTCGTTACCGGGGAAAGTGCAACCTTTAGCGGACCCAACTCGGTCACGAACATCATCAGCCGGGTGACGGGCGGAGAAGCTTCGTGGATCGACGGCACTCTACGTTCTACGGTTCCGGGGGCAGATCTGTACCTTCTTAATCCATGGGGACTTGCCTTTGGCGCCAACGCTGCTTTGGATGTACTCGGCTCGTTCTACGCTAGCACGGCGGATTACCTGCGCTTGGGCGTCGACGGCTACTTCGTCGCCAAGGAACCAGGAACCAGTGCACTGAGCATGGCGCCGGTGGCGGCGTTTGGATTTCTCGGCGATTCGCCGGGATCGATTGCCATTCAGGGCAGTGTTCTCGGGGTTCCCCAGGCAAACAGCCTTTCCTTGATCGGGGGTGATTTGCGCATGGAAAACGCGACGTTACGCGCGCCGGCAGGCGCTATCGAAGTGGCGGCGACAGCCTCTCGGGGGGAAGTACTGCCAACGGACTCGGGGGTCGAGCTATCCCGTTTTGCGCGGTTGGGCAGCATTGACATTGTGGATGCAGGGGCTGAGCGGACGCCGGTTAACGGTGTTGTGCTTGGCAACCTGGATGTCAGCGGTGAGGGTGGCGGCGCGATACTGATCCGAGGAGGACACTTCGACCTGGCAGGCGGTTATGTGCAGGCCAACACCCTTGGTAACACCGATGGGAAGGGCATCAATATCGAGGTGGATAGTCTCAGAGTGACGGCAGGAGGCCGCATCGCTGCCGATACCCTGGCCGGGGCAGGCCGGGGCGGGACTATCTTTGTCAGTGCCAAGGAGGATCTCGTGATCTCGGGGCAGGATGGGACCGGCCTTTTTTCGGAAATCGCGGCGGTTTCCGAGGCGCCGGCTATGGGTGATGCCGGCGACATTGTGGTGGCGACGCCGACACTGGAGCTCGACGCAGGGGCAGTGCGCAGCTCGACGAGCGGTGTTGGCGACGCTGGCGTCATTGAATTGCGAGTCGATGAGCTGTTGCTGTCGCGGGGCCAAATTGCCAGCGCGACCCTTGGCGGGAGCGGACGAGGCGGCCAAGTCATTATCAAGGCTGCCGAGATGGTCTCGGTCTCCGGCGAAGAGCTGGAT
>JBAPTW010000462.1:0-1992 GCA_049282355.1 Gammaproteobacteria bacterium
ATAACCGGACATTTTTCTGCGCCATTCAACACCCACACGACGGCAAGGCCTTCGCCATTGATAACCGCTGGCCGACCGACGAAGACTCGGTCTCCAAACCCAGCGTGATTGGTGTCCAGCAACTCGAGGGCAGGAAGATCGGCCAGTGAGCGCTGAGCATGGAGGTGATGCTTCAGAACCGCCGCGCGCGCCGACACACAGCACGGCTTACTCCGGCGAAAAACCGCCGTTCGAGGGGGTGACAGGAAAGTTAGCGCGCCTCCCCCTTTGTGGGTCGCCACTCGCCTGCGGGCTCCATGCGCCTCGCCCACCGTCGGGAGGATCGGCAGCAGCGAAGCAAGCTGCATTGATCCCGTCGAGGTTACCCCGGTATCATTTGGGTAGGCACGCTGCCCCGATAGCTCAGTCGGATAGAGCGTCCCCCTCCTAAGGGGAAGGCCGGGGGTTCGAATCCTCCTCGGGGCGCCATCTTGCTTTTCCCCGCCGAAATCGCAGCTAAGGCATTGACCGGACAGGTGTAAATCGGGGTTCGAACACCCTCTTTCTTCTTATAGGCCGGTCGGGCTTCAAAAAGCATCTTCATCACCGCCTGCTTGTGGGCCGTTTTGTCCGAACGCCATAGATTCATTGGGTTTTCGAGGAACCGCAGCGCGGGTTCGAACTCTTGCGAGGGTATGCGTGTTTCCTTGGCCTGCGTGCCGAGCTTTTCCGCTAGGAGCAGCTTTTCACGGGACAGTTTTTCCGCCCGCCGCTCGTAGCTGGCAACCAAGGAGTCGCTTTGCCCCTCAACGATGCGATCCAGCAGGGTTTCAATTTGCCGGTCGATTTCGTCCAGGCGGCTGTTGAGTTCGGTGCGGCTGGTGTTGCTGGCGGCGCGTTCGCCCTGTGCCATAGCGTCTAGGCTCTCGACAAAGCGTTCGAACGTTTTTCCGTCGGGTGTGACCTGGGCGATTATCGTGTCGAAATCGGATTCCAGATCGACGCGGCGAATGGATTTGCGATAGCTCGAACAGCCCTTGGTTGGGCACAAGTAATACGGATGCTTGTCGCCGGTCTTGCTGGTGGACCAGCAGGCCGTAAGCGGCGTGCCGCAATCGGCGCAGAGCACAAAGCCGCGCAGGGGGAAGTCGGCGCTAATGTCTTTCCGGGCGGGCGCTTTGGCGCGGATGCTTAGGCGCTCTTGAATCCGCTCGTAGGTCGCAAGTGAAATCAGTCCCTCATGCTGGGCCTTCCGGAACGTGACGCCCCAGCGCGGCAGTTCCAGGTATCCGGCATAAAGCGGCTGGGTCAGCAGGTCTTTGATGCGCTGATTGCGGATTTCACCGGTCGGAAGGTCTTTCGGATAATCCGGCTGGCGTTCAAGAAAGCGCTTAACCTCAACTTGTGAGCCGAACCGGCCAGAGGCAAAGCCTTCCAGCGCTTCGGTGACGATAGACGCGAGCGGTTCGTCGCGAACCAGGACTTTGCCTTGACCGGACCGATGCGCGAACCGGTAGCCGCGCGGCGCCCAGAACACCCAATAGCCGTTCATGGCGCGGGCGCGCATGCGGTTTTTGGTTTGCTCGGCGTTCTTCTGCCGCTGATGCTGGCTGACGCTCGCCAGCAGGTTTTCGACCAGGATCGAGTCGCTGTCCTCCCCGAATTCAACCGACGGACTTTCAAGCCGGGCACCGGCGCTAGCAATGGCTTCGCGCAAATCAAGATGGGCCTTTATGTCCCGCGCCAGACGGCTGATGTCGTCAATGACAACCACGAAGTCTTGGGCGTAGGCGTGCTCCTTGAGATAAGCGAGCATGGCCTGCATGCCGGGACGGGTCGTTATCCCGCCGGATACCGCTTCATCGACGAAAACCCGGTCCACGTCATATAGTCCCGCTAATGATAATCCGTACCTAGTTATTGAACCCAAGTGGTTACCTGTTGGTTATAATTTACACAATCACATTACCAACTGATTCAGCCCAGCAGGTGACGTCATGAAAGCGCAGTGGT
>JBAPTW010000463.1:0-1848 GCA_049282355.1 Gammaproteobacteria bacterium
AGCTTGGGTAGCATGCTGGTTGTCAGGAACTGGCGTGTGACATCCAGTCGTTCCGTACCCTTCTCGCCAGCACGCCGCTGTACAAGCGCATCCATCTCGTCGAACGGGTGCGATCTGGTCAGTCCCGAAGAAACAAGCGAATTTAAGGAGTGCGATGCTAGCATCGCGTTTGGAGTTGGCAGTATTGATATTGGTGAAAAGGGCATCCTTCCGTGAAGCTGAGGTTGTAACCGACCCCCAGTCACGGAAGGAATGCCCCAAGATGCTGGATGCTACTCGCAGTCAACAGTGCTTGGCAAGACTATGCCAACTGATCACACCCCAATTATTGCTCGAAGTGTGGCCGATTGTGTTGCGGATCGCACGGCACGTGCACCGTTTTCGGAGCCAGCCACCGTCCCCCTCCGCCACGCACCATTTCGAGACGGAACTGGCCGGCTTGTTGTGCGAATTGGGACGGCGGATTGTCCAGTGGACGCTGAACCATCTGGAGGCCGACGACCGCGCCATGCTGCCCCCTAGTTTATTCTGGCAGAACGACCATTACCGGCTCAAACGGCCCTCACCGACGCGGAATTTGAACTGCCTGTTCGGCAAGATTCGTGTGCGGCGGTGGTTTTACGAACCGACCGAAGGTCTCGGGCTCTCGTCGTTGTTTCCGCTGGACTTGAAGCTGGGGGTCGTATGCGGCGTGGCCACGCCAGCGTTGGCGGATCGGGTGGCCCAGTTGGCGGTAGACTTCTCCCAGCGTCAACTGTTGGCCGTGCTACGCGATCAACACCAAGTTTGTTGGGGCGCTGAGACGTTGCGGAAAGTCACGGCAGGGATGGCGGAGGCGATGAGTCGGTTTCGCCATGCGGCCCAAGTCGAGCAAGTCCTGGGTTGGCTCAAGCAGGCGGCTGCAGAAGGCGGGCCGCGGCGGATAGTGCTCTCGGCCGGCCGCGACGGAATCATGCTGCCGATCCGCCTCTCGAAGAAGTACAAGGAAGGTGCGACGGCCACCTTGTCCGTGTTCAATCGCTGGGGCAAGCGGTTGGGCACCGTGTATTTAGGGCAGATGCCTGAAGCCGGACAAGTCACGCTCAGTGAGGAGTTGACGCGGCTGATTCAAGATGTGCTGTTTGTCTGGGAAGGCCCGCCGTTGCGGCTGGTATACGTCACGGATGCGGGCTTCCATCCCAGAGAATACTTCGAGAACGTGTTATGTCGCATGTCCGACCCGCGGCATCCGAACAAGTATTTCCATTGGGAGTGGGTCGTGGACTACTATCATGCCTGCGAGTACATCAGCAAGCTGGCCGAAGCGATCTTTGGTCCGGGTCGCGCGGCGCACGCTTGGGCGGCGAAGATGCGGCGTTGGCTGAAGGAGAAACCAGGCGGCGTGTTTCGAGTGCTGCGCAGCGCTGGTGCCTTGCGTTCGATTCGCGACTTGGTGGGTGAGGAGTCGGACTACGACAAGGCGTATGATTACCTGCGTGGTCACGCGTCTTCGATGGACTACTGTACCTGCCGCCGCCTACGGACGCCCATCGGCAGCGGCGTCACGGAAGCCGCTTGCAAGATTGTGTTCACCCAGCGTTTCAAACGAGCCGGCATGAAGTGGAATATCGAGGACGGCGCATCGGTGCTCGCGCTTCGAGTGCTCGCGCTCAGTAACATCTGGGCAACCGTCCGCGACGCGATGCTCGATTCTAACCATAAGACCCAACCCCGAACTCCAAACGCTTTTCATGACGAACCGGTTGAAATCGCCGCGTAAAACTCGGGACCGACCAGATCGCACCCTCGGTGGAAGAGGAGATCCTCTTCAGAGGCATTTGATGGCCGCTGTGCTGTACGGTCTTGAAC
>JBAPTW010000464.1:0-2028 GCA_049282355.1 Gammaproteobacteria bacterium
CTTGAGAGGCGCTGGAAGATTTCATAGTGGTCAAAGTTACACTCGTTACCACAGTGCTAGCTGCCCTTGTCGGTGGGCAATTTCTCACTAGCCCTAGCCCTCATTCGGCGGCCCCGATAGCAGTGGCCGCCATTCAGGGTGAACGATTTCATAACCTAGTACCGAGGCCGAAAAAACGTGTCCGAACCATCAAAATGGCTTCTACAAAAATTAGAGCCTATTCTTGTTAACTTGGCCATCGCGCAACTTCCCCATCCAATCTGACTCATTCGCGCGGTTACGACGACTCAGATGACGGATGTACTGTATACGGTCTACTATTTCGCCTCAAGTCTATTAGCTTTCGGAGTATGATGTGATGACTGATTCGCGAACCAGACGCTGCAGAATCGGTGTAATGCTGCGAGATATTGGTAACCAACTAGATGCGCCAGGAATACTCGTCCTAAACTTAATGGACAATATTCTCGCGCTTGACACAGAGAACGAATACGTGCTTTTCTTCAAGAATAAGCATTTCTTTGATCGGTACGACGACCACCCTAACGTAAAAGCACGATTATTACCGTTTCCATCTAAGCTATTATGGGACCAAGTGCTCATACCGTGGGCGGCAGCGAGGGAAGATGTCGACGTCATCTTTAATTTGAAGTTTAGCATTCCTTTGTTTACCAAACGAAAGACGCTGATGCACCTTCGAGGAGCAGATGCTTGGACATTCCCAGATTGGTTTGAGCGGCTGGAGGGCATATACTTGCGGCAGTCGATTCCACTTTTTTGCAAAAAGGCGCATCACCTCGTTGTCGAATCACTGTCTGTCAGAGCCGAACTAGAGAACTATATCGGTCTTCCAAGACAAAAAGTCTCTTTGGCCTACTTGGCAGCTGGTGAGCAATTCAGGCTTAAGACGGATCGAACACGTCTAGATGAGATATCCAGCAAGTACGGCCTACCGGAGCGTTTTCTTTTGACTGTGACGCGGGTTGTGCAAGGCCGAAAATTTTATCCTGGAAAGAATATATATAATCTTGTGGAAGCATTTCGGCAAAGTCAAACAAGAAGAGAGATGCCATTAGTTATTGTCGGTAGAGAGACAAGAGAGTTTATCGATAACTTTCTAGATAAGAATGATAGTCTGAGACAAGACCTAATCGTACCGGGCGCGATTTCCCAGGCCGAGCTACCATACATTTATACCTTGGCGGAGATGTTTGTTTTCCCCTCGCTGTACGAAAGCTTTGGGATCCCCATTTTAGAGGCTATGGCATGCGGGTGCCCAGTCATTACATCCAACACCTATTCCTGCCCCGAGGTTGCGGGTGATGCGGCTATATTGGTGGATCCCGAAAACACCACCGACATCGCAAATGCGATTGATCGTCTCAGCTCTAATCAGACTCTACGAGAAGAGAAGCGGCGACGAGGGCTTGCTCGTGCAGCAACATTTACGTGGCGAAAATCTGCTGAGCAAACACTGAAGATTCTGCAAATGGTGTGCAGCGATCCAAGCTAACGGCTAACCAGAGCAAGGTTACCGTTATCTCAGACTCGCGCTTCACTCCCTCAGAGAGATCAAACTACCGAAACGGCATAAACCTGAGAAACGCACTGCTTGCTCCGTGAAAGGTGTCAGTTGACGCAGATAGAACGTTACGTAAACAAGTGCGGCGACTAGACAAAATGAGCTAGGATTTTTAGCTTTTATGAGTTGCCATGCTGAACGAAAGGTATGCGACTTTCTAGAACAAAAAAATCCAAATACTGTTAAATATTTTCAATGAGTTATGAGCGTTAAGCAGAGAGGCTGGAGGCGGCAACATGATATTATGTCTGAGAATCAATTAAGGGAATGGTAGCCTAGCATTAAATTAAGAGGATAAGGATATGGCCAGCCAAAAAGTAGCGTGTGTCATGCACAGGAGACATCAGCCTGTCTTTTCTGTCCTAAGCGCTTTTCTGTTTTTCGTATGTATTTTGATGCTAAGTACCGGAGCCCAAGGAAGCGTTCCATTGCCAAAAGCATCGGAC
>JBAPTW010000465.1:0-2422 GCA_049282355.1 Gammaproteobacteria bacterium
TAGCGCGGCACCGGGCTGTGGCGGATACGCTTGACGATTTCCCCGACCACACCGCGCCCCATTTCGACACCGATTCTCCGATGGATACCGCGCACGCTAAGATCGGTCGTTTTCGCCAGTTCCTCGATGCTCGCCACGACTGCCGCTGCCGTTCGTGGTCTCCCCAGGTGCTTCCCTCGTGCTTTTGCCGCTTTCATACCGGCCGTGACCCGCTCGCTGATCAGTGATGATTCCAGTTCCGCCATGGCGCCAATGAGCGTAAACATAACCTTGCCCATCGGCGAGGTGGTGTCGATCTGGTCCTGGATGCTGACGAATCGGATCCTCAGGTGATCGAACTCCTCCAGCGCCGTAAGCAGATGTCTAGTTGAGCGGGCGAAGCGGTCAAATTTCCAAACCAGCACGCAATCGAACGCGTAATTGCGCGCGGCCCGCATGAGTGCGTCGAGCTGCGGGCGCCCTTGCTTGCGACCAGAGACTGCCACATCGAGATACTCCCGGACGATGTCAAGACTCGCCCGCTCGGCGTAGGCGCGTAGCTCATCGGATTGCAGATCGGGTTTCTGATCTGCCGTGGAGACCCGCAGGTAGAGGGCGGTGCGGTTGTTCGCGGGCATTTTTCAGTGGAACATTCGTCCGAAAATGTATACATTTTCGGCCAGCAAATTCCTCGGGCAATGCTCCCATAGAATCAACCACTTTTTGCCCATCACAGCAAACCCTTTTTCGGACACCTCCTACGCACATTCATGGCCTCTCGCGACAGAACCGCCTATCCGCGCATCGAAAAACGGCTCAATGACAAGGAACTCGAGGCCAGCTACACCTTGAGCACAGAAGAGTGCCGCTTCATCCGTGGCAATTCACGCGGCGACACCGGGCAACTGTCGCTGGCAATCGTGCTCAAGACCCGGCAACAGGTGGGCTACTTTCCCCCTCTGGCCGATGTTCCGGATCAGATTCGTTTGCATCTCGCCAAGCTGCTCGGCATCGCTGAGCGCACCCCGTTGGTCGATGAGGTTCGCCTGCCGGCGACTTTGCACCGGTACCGCACCGCTGTTCGAGCCCGGTTGGGCAGTCGCCCTTTCTTCGATGGTGGGCGGGAGATTGTCATCGCCTCTGTGCGTCGCTCTGCCCAGACCATGAGCGACCCAGCCGACTTGATCAGCGCGGCAGTCGAGGCGCTGGTCAAAGCCAATATCGAGCTGCCAGCCTTCAGCACCCTCGATCGTCTGGTCGGCAACCTGCGCCAGGAGGTTCACGAAACACTCTATCAGCGCATCACCGGGGCGTTGAGCCATGAGCAACGCCAGACACTGGATGCCTTGCTCGACGTGCCCGAAGGCGAACGCCTGAATGGCTTTTCCCGACTGAAGCAGAGTCCGGGGCCACCAACCCTGAAACACCTTCGCGCGTGGACCGAGCGGCTTGCCAAGCTCGATGGGATCCTCGACCCGCGACCGTTCCTCAACGAGATCCCGCATACCAAGGTCCGCCAGTTCGCAGCCGAGGCCGCTGCCCTTGAGAGCGGTGATCTGCGCGATGTCTGCTTGCCTGGCAAACGCCACGCCTTGCTGCTCAGCTTTCTGCATCAGGTCCAGTCCGATACGCGCGACCAACTCGTCGAAATGTTCGTGCGACGCATGCGACGAACCCGGAATGCAGCCTGGGAGCGCCTACACGCCCTGCGGGAGAATCACCGGGAGATAGAGGAGACACTGATCGAGGTATTCGGTCGGGTGCTCCATCATGCCAGCGGCGATAGAAACGATGCGGATCTGGGGCGCAGTGTCCGGCAGGTGCTTGCCGATCAGGGTGGTATCGAAGCCCTAGGCACTCAATTCCAGGCCGTGATCGCCTATCACAACAACAATTACCTGCCGCTGCTATGGCCGATCCATGCCATCAATCGCGCCGTGCTGTTCCGCTTGCTGGATCTGTTGAGGATCGAATCCTCGACCCAGGACAGACGGCTGCTGGAAGCCTTCGAGCTTGTCCATCGGTACCGCAACAGTCGGCGGGATGTCCTCTCCGCCGGCATCGACTTGGGATTTGCATCGCAACGCTGGCAGGCCTTTATCCAGGAACGTGAGCACGGCGAAGCGGTTCTCAACCGACGCGCGCTGGAGGTCTGTGTGTTCATCCACATCGCCGAAGCGCTTCAGAGTGGCGATCTCTTCGTGGTCGGCTCGGGTGCCTACGCCGATTACCGAACCCAGCTGCTGTCCTGGCCCGAATGTCGCCAACGGCTCGCCGACTACAGCGCCGCGTTGGGGTTGCCGACCAATGCTCGGGATTTCGTGGCTAACTTGCGCGCACGTCTGAGCCGGTTTGCCGAACAAGTCGATGCGGGCTTTCCGGATAACAGCGAGCTGACGATCGATGCCGACGGAGTAGCGCACCTGAAACGCCAAGCGGCACA
>JBAPTW010000466.1:0-2368 GCA_049282355.1 Gammaproteobacteria bacterium
GGCAGACATTTGCGAGCGAGGATGCCTGCCGCGAGCATTTTACGAAGTTGCTGGCGGAGAAACTCAAAGATCCTGAGTTCCGTAAGCAGGAAGGATTTCCGCACGGACCGGATGAAGCGATCTTGGCGATGTCCGATCCGCCTTACTACACCGCCTGCCCCAACCCGTGGTTGGCGGAGTTCGTGGAGCACTACGGAAAGCCCTACGACACAAGCGAGCCGTACAGTCGCGAGCCGCTGGCGATCGACGTATCCATAGGCAAAACGGATGCGATCTACAAGGCGCATTCCTACCACACCAAGGTCCCGCACTTGGCCATCGTGCCGTCAATCCTACATTACACGCAGCCTGGCGACGTAGTGCTCGATGGCTTCGCGGGATCAGGCATGACCGGCGTAGCGGCTCAGTGGTGCGCAACTGCGCCCGCAACCTACCGGCATGAGCTGGAGATGGCGTGGAAGAAGGAAGGGAAGCCGGCGCCGAAATGGGGTGCGCGCCGAGCCATTCTGAATGATCTGTCGCCGGCTGCCACATTCATCGCGGCCAACTACAACATTCCTTTCGATGTCGATGCCTTCGCCAAGGCGGGCAAACAGCTGCTCAAGGAAGTTGAGCAGGAAATCGGCTGGATGTACGAGACCCTACACACAGATGGCAAGACGAAGGGGAGAGTTGAGTACACCGTCTGGAGCGAAGTCTTCACCTGCCCGGAGTGCGCTGGTGAACTGAATTTTCTTGAAGAAGCCTTGGATCAGGAAAGCAAAAGGGTTCGCGACACCTTTCCGTGCCCGCATTGCGGCGCGGAGTTAAACAAGGATCGGCTTGAACGGGTGATGGAGAACCGCATCGACCCGGCGACCGGTCAGTCTTGGCAGCGGGTCAAGTTTCGGCCTGCCCTGATCTCCTGTCGGGTCGGTAAGACTCGCTGTGAAAAGCAACCTGACGCAGATGATCTTGCCTTGCTTGGCAGCATCGAATCACAGCCGCTACCGTCAGAGGTGCCAACTTCTCGGTTTCCGATCGAGAATATGTACCACGGTTCGCGTATTGCGCCGAAAGGCTTTAGTTACGTTCATCACTTCTTCTTGCCCCGCGCCGCAAAAGCGATGGGCTTGCTATGGGCCAAGGCGAAGGCACATTCGGATCCCCGGATTCGAGCCTTTCTGCTGTTTCTGGTTGAGCAGGCAATTTGGGGGCTCTCAGTACTGAATCGCTATCAGCCCATTCAGCAAGGGCTTCCCGGAGGGTCTCAGGTCAATCGTCAACTTACGGGCGTCTACTATGTTGCATCTCAACACGCTGAGTGCAGTCCCTGGTACAACCTTGGAGGTAAGCTGGGCCGATTAGAGAAAGCATTCCGTGGATATCGTGCGACTGATAGCTCGTCAATGATAAACACTGGCACTGCCGCATGGTTATCCCTTCCGGACTCCAGCATCGACTATGTTTTTACCGATCCGCCTTTCGGCGAGAACATCTTCTATGCGGATCTGAATTTCCTGGTCGAGTCGTGGCACGGCGTTACTACAGACGCACAATCTGAAGCCATCATTGATAAGTTCAAGAGCAAAGCTTTGCCGGAGTACCAGCACCTAATGCAGCGTTGCTTTGCCGAGTATCATCGCGTGCTCAAGCCCGGCCATTGGATGACTGTCGTCTTCTCGAACAGCAAGGCTTCTGTTTGGAACGCGATCCAAGTCGCTTTGCAGCAGGCAGGCTTTGTCGTTGCCGAAGTCACGGCTCTGGACAAGGTGCAAGGGAGCTATCGGCAAGTAACATCCACCACGGCAGTCAAGCAGGACCTGGTCATATCTGCCTACAAACCTAACGGCGGCCTGGAGGAGCGTTTTGCGGAGCGCGGCGCGACTCCTGAGTCCGCCTGGGACTTTGTGCAAACGCACCTCAGGCAGCTATCGGTTACCAAAGCCAAGAACGGCGAGTTGGAGTTCATCGTCGAGCGCGATCCCCGACGCATCTACGATCGTCTGGTGGCTTGGTTCGTCCGTCACGACGCACCGGTACCGCTCTCTAGTGATGAGTTCCTGGGAGGACTGCGCAGCCGGTTTCCCGAGCGTGACGGGATGGTGTTTCTTCCGGAACAGGTCGGCGAATACGACAAGAAGCGGGCTCAGATGGCGCAGGCACCGCAAATGGAACTCTTCGTGTCCGACGAGCGTAGCGCCATCGACTGGTTGACGGATTTCCTGAGAAAACGCCCGTCGACCTATCAGGAGCTGCATCCCGAGTTCATCACCCAGCTCGGCGCCGGTTGGAAAAAGCACGAGAGTAAACCTGAGCTTGCACAACTGCTTGAGGACAACTTCATTCGGTACGACGGTTCCGGCGATGTGCCTAGCCAGATTCACAG
>JBAPTW010000467.1:0-2751 GCA_049282355.1 Gammaproteobacteria bacterium
GTCTCCAACATTCATTATTTCGGCAAGCCGGTTTACACCTACTCTCTAAAGCAAGGCATTCGCGACGGCTTCCTCGCGCCCTACAAGGTGATCAAGGTCCACATCGATCGCGACGTCGAAGGCTACCACCCCGAGAAGGGCCAGCTCGACCGCGACGGCCAGGAGATCGAGGACCGCATCTATAACACCAAGGATTTCGACCGCACCCTGGTGCTGGACAATCGGACCCAACTCGTCGCCAAGAGGGTCTCCGAGTTTCTGAAGGAAAGCGGCGATCGCTTTCAGAAGGGCATTATCTTTTGCGTCGATCAGGAACATGCTGCCCGGATGCGCCAGGCGCTCATCAACGAAAACGCCGAACTGGTGAACGAGAACCACCGTTATGTCATGCGCATCACCGGCAGCGACGCCGAGGGCCAGGCACAGCTTGGCAACTTCATCGACCCGGAATCAAGGTACCCGGTGCTCGTCACCACCTCGCGGCTCCTGTCCACCGGCGTCGATGCGCAGACCTGCCGGCTGATCGCGCTCGATCGCGAGGTTGGCTCCATGACCGAGTACAAGCAAATTGTGGGACGTGGCACGCGCGTGCATGAGGACACCCGCAAGTTTTACTTCACCCTGATCGACTTCCGCGGCGCCACTAGCCATTTCGCCGACCCAGATTTCGATGGCGAGCCGGTACAAATCTACGAACCCACTGCGGACGACCCCATGACGCCGCCCGAGGATGTCCCGCCAATAGACGAAGCGAATGACACCATCCCGCCGGAACCAGGAGAGGACGAAACGATCGTCGATGGTGAACTGCCCGACGTGACCCTCCCGCCCGATGGTGAGGGGCGGCGCAAGATCTACGTCGACGGGGTCGGTGCCACCATCATTGCCGAACGGGTGGAGTACCTCGACGAGCACGGTAAGCTCGTCACCGAGACGCTACGCGATTTCACCAAGCGCGCGCTCAAGAAGCGTTTCGCGAGCCTCGATGACTTCCTCAAGCGCTGGAAGTCAGCCGAGCGCAAGCAGGCGATCATCGAAGAACTGGAGGCCGAGGGCCTGCAGCTCGACCCGCTGCTGGAGGAGCTCGGCAAGGACCTCGACCCCTTCGACCTCATCTGCCATGTCGCCTTCGACGCCAAGCCGCTCACGCGCCGCGAGCGAGCCGAGAATGTCAAAAAGCGCGATGTGTTCAGCAAGTACGGTGGCCAGGCCCGCGCCGTCCTCGATACCTTGCTCGCCAAATACCAGGACGAGGGCGTGCTTAACCTGGACGATCCACGCGTGCTCCAGATCAAACCTTTCACGTCGCTTGGCACCCCGGTGCAGCTCGTCAAGGTGTTCGGCACCCGCGCCGATTTCGAGCGCGCCGTCCATGCACTGCAATCCGCGCTCTATCAGGAGTCCACTTAGCCCATGTCCGTTCGCACCCTCGTCAAATCCATCCAGGACATCATGCGCCAGGACACCGGCGTCGACGGCGACGCCCAACGCATCAGCCAACTTTGCTGGATGTTCTTTCTCAAGATCATCGATGACCAGGACCAGGAGCTCGAACTGATGAAGCCCGACTATCGTTCGCCGCTGCCGAAGCGGTTGCAGTGGCGCACCTGGGCGTCCAACCCCGAAGGCATGACCGGTAAGAAACTCCTTGCCTTCATCAATGATGACTTGTTTCCGACGCTGAAAGACCTGCCCTTGAGCGGCCGGTCTGGGGATCGCCACCGTGTGGTGCACGATGTCTTCGAGGATGCCTACAACTACATGAAGTCCGGGCAGCTCATGCGCCAGGTGGTGAATAAGATCAACGGCATCGATTTCAATGACCTGAGCCAGCGCCAGCACTTCGGCGACATTTACGAGCAAATTCTCAACGACCTGCAGTCGGCCGGCAACGCGGGTGAATACTACACGCCCCGCGCCGTCACGGCCTTCATGGCGGATCGCATCGACCCGCATCCCGGCGAAATTCTGTTCGACCCCGCCTGCGGCACGGGGGGGTTCCTGACCTGTGCTATCCGCCACATGCGCAAGCGCTATGTGAAGCGCCCCGAGGACGAAGCAACCATGCAGGCGGCGCTTCGCGCGGTGGAGAAAAAGCAGCTCCCCCACATGCTCTGCGTCACCAACATGCTGCTGCACGGTATCGAGGATCAGAGTTTCGTCCGTCACGACAACACCTTGGCCCGACCCTACATCAGTTGGGAACAAAGGGACCGCGTTGACATCGTGCTCACCAATCCGCCATTCGGGGGGCGCGAGGAAGACGGCATCGAATCCAATTTTCCCCAGCACTTCCGTACCCGCGAGACGGCGGACTTGTTCCTCGCCCTTATCATCCGCCTGTTGAAACCAGGGGGGCGGGCTGCCGTCGTGCTGCCCGACGGGTCGCTGTTCGGCGAGGGGGTGAAGACTCGGCTGAAGGAACATCTGATGGCGCAGTGCAATCTGCACACGATCGTGCGCCTGCCAAACTCCGTTTTCCGCCCCTATGCCTCGATCGGGACCAATCTGCTGTTTTTCGAGAAGGGCGAGCCGACCAAGGCGATCTGGTTCTACGAGCATCGGGTGCCCGAAGGCCAGAAAGCCTATTCCATGACCCGGCCCATCCGGCTTGAGCACCTTCAACCGTGTATCGACTGGTGGGGCGGAACCCAACGCAAGGGCCGTGAAGAGACCGAGCGCGCCTGGAAGGTCGCGGCCGAAGAAGTCAAAGCACGCGGTTATAACCTCGACATCAAGAACCCGCACACG
>JBAPTW010000468.1:0-6157 GCA_049282355.1 Gammaproteobacteria bacterium
GGCCCCTGTGGGACGGCTCTGCGGCGTGCCGGTAGCCTGCCGCCCGGTTGTCGGCGCCCCTTGAGGTGTTCGCGGAACAGCCTGGCGCGAGTAATCGTAGCTCTTACCGAAACTTCGCCCCGATCCAAATCGCCGCGCATCCGCGTCGTTGGGGGCGAACAGCGCCAGGGACATGACGGTCATCAGCGATACCACGAATATAACGAACAAGTTGTGCATGGCAGTCATCCTAAACCACAGGGAACTCTAGTTTACCAAGGCCAGCCGCAGCGTACACGCTCATGACGAAGCACACGCAGGTGAAGCTGCAACAAAGTGTTTCTTCAGCTGTCCTACCCCGCTTAGTCTTCGCGGTGCCGGGCAGCAGCTCGCGACGGCAGGCTGGCACTTAACTATTTCCAGTCGCAAGCTTGCGTGGCATTCTGCCACACCTGATTGCCGCCCAATGCATCGGAGCTTTGCCTATCGAGGTAAAATCAAAGGCCAGAAGAGGCGCATCAATAAGATCATTACCAGGACAACCCATGGCTCAGAAACATTATGAGAAAACCGCAGAGGCGGTCCAAAAGCTCAACCCTAACCAGTATGAGGTGACCCAGAACAACGGCACCGAGCCGCCTTTCCAGAATGAGTTCTGGAACCAAAAGGAAGACGGAATTTATGTCGACGTGGTCAGCGGCGAACCCCTGTTTGCGTCCACAGCGAAATTTGACTCGGGGACCGGCTGGCCGAGCTTCGTTCGACCCATTGAGCCGGAACATATCGTCGAGCGAACGGATCACTGCTACGGCATGATCCGCACCGAGGTCCGTTCTAAGCATGGAAACTCCCACCTCGGCCACGTCTTTCCCGATGGACCTGGCCCCGAGGGGCTTCGCTATTGCATCAACTCGGCAGCGCTGAGGTTCGTTCCCAAAGACCGGATGGAAGCCGAGGGATACGGCGAGTGCCTGGGGCTTTTTGAGTCGCAAGAAAACTGAGAGAGAAACACCCCGCATCCGACTGTGAGCGCGATGATGGACAAGAACTCCTGAGAAGCGGCTTTAGACCTGGGGGAAAAACGCCAGCTCGCGCGGCTGTCCATAAAACGGCGGGTGGTCAATGATGGCAATCCAAGCTGGAATGTCTTGTCTCAGGCGTGCTACGGTGAGATGAGGAATTTTGTATGCAGCCATCCCTTTGTGATGCCAAGGACGGGCCACATGATCTCTACCGGTTTCATTCAAAACAGCAGCCATACAAGGACTGCTCCGTTCCTCAGCCCCATCAGAGGTGCGAGCACTTCTCCCTTAGCCAATGATTTGGCTCCCCAGATCGATTGCTAATTGCTTTGGAGGGAAGAATGATGGCACCCGACGCTTCTACCAGCAATCGAGAAACGAAAGCATTTGGCGGCTTCCTGTCTGCACTTGTTTTACTCGTCTGTTTCGCATTGGCGGCCGCGGCTCATGCCAGTTGGAGCATCAAAACGACGGTCGATGACTTGACGGATGAGTCCCTTATCGTCGCCAGCGCCTACGCACAACAGAGCGAGTCAGGTAGCCCAACGAGCAAAGCCATTCATGTTCGCTGCCAGAATGGCATGATCGACGTCTATGTTGGCTGGGGGCATGCCATCGATGAAGATTATGGGATGCAGGCCCACTTCGATGAGCGGCGCAATCCAATCGATCTCCCCATCTCCGCAGCTGCGGACCGAAATACTGCCATTATTCGGGGAAGCACAGAAGAGCGGCAGCGTTTCTTGAGTCTTATGAAACAAGCGAACACCCTGACGGTGAGACTCTATGACTGGCCTGGGCAATCCGTACAAGCGAAATTCTCACTGGCCGGTTCCAACAAGGCCATAGGAAAAGTGGAGCGATTCTGTAGTCAGATGCAGGAAAAAAGGAGACGAGAAATTGCCAAAGAAACCGCCCGCTATGAAGCGGATTACAAGGCTGCCATACGCGTAGCCGTGCAGCGTCACTGGGTTCGTCCAGCCGGGACCCCTGAAAATGTCAAATGCAATGTGCGCGTCACCAAATTCCCCGACGGCGAAGTGATCACCGCCGCCGTGCTTAACAGTTGCGGCAGCTCGGCGCTGGACGGCTCGGTAATCGATGCCGTTTATCAGGCATCTCCTTTCCCCAAGCCGAAGAATCCTTCCCTCTTTGCTCGAGATCTCACCTTTGAGTTCTCATCGCGTTGACAACACGATCTTGTCTCGAGCCGCTGTGCCACGCCGTTATGACGAGCACAGCCGCTATTTAAAACAGCTCCTCAGACGGCACAAAGCACTGGCAAGCGGTGGATCACGTTGCCGAGGTATCCTTTCGGATTCCAGGGCTGGCGGGCGGGCTGGATGTCACCTTCGCTGTCCTCGGCCCGAGCCCAAATCTCATAGTAGCCCTTGTTCGGGAAAGTAATCTCGGTTTCGAAAGTGTACCAGGCATACCTATTCGCAGGTTTGCGAAGCTTGGCTTTTTCCCAATTTAACCCATAGTCGGTCGAGACCTGCACTCGATTGACCTCCCGCTCCCCCGCCCAGGCGTGGCCGCGAACCGCCACCTTGTCACCGACGTTTATCTTAATGTTGGCTTCGGGTCGGGTAATCATCGACTTAACGACCCACGAGGTGGCAATCTCCATGTCCTCTTTCGCAGGCTTGCTACCCGGAACTACCGGATAGGCGGGTACGCGGTAGGAGTAGCCGGTCATTTTCTCCGAGTCATGTACCTGGTCGCGGATCCAGATGCGATTGAGCCATTTCTGCGAGGCGCTGCCGATCCAACCGGGCACGACAACCCGCACGGGATAGCCATTGAGCGCCGTAAGGTCCTGGCCGTTCATCTGGTAGGCGACCAGTGTGTGCTCGTCCATCGCTTTTTCGATCGGAATACCCCGAGAAAATGCCTGATGATCGCCGATGGGTGGATCGTCACCATAATGCGCCGTGTAAATCGCGCTGTTCTTCAACCCGGCACGATTCAGAATCTCCTTCAGTGGCACCCCAGTCCATTCGCTGCAGCCCACCGCCCCTCTTTTCCAAGGAGTGCCACGAACCGGTGGATCGAACAGGGAGCGCCCGTTGCCGCCACACTCGATGAGCAAAGTCTTGGTCACCGAAGGCATTTGGCGCAAATCATCGAGGGTGAGCTTAAGGGTTTTGTCGACCTCACCATCGACAGTGAGTGCCCAGTTTTGAGGATCTTGCTTCTCTGCTCGATTCGGGACCAAACCGTTGTTGCGCACGAAGTGACGCTCCGATGGGGTGACGTCATCATCCAGCAGATGGGGCGCGAACTCACCGTTTATCGGGCGGGTGGTGTGTACGATCATGCCAGGTTTGCCCTGGATGGCCTCGGCCTCGGCGGCTTCGGCCCAGGCAACCGGAATCAGCCCTTGGCCAAATAGACCCCGAAGCGCGGCATCAGCCCCGGCACCGAGGCCCACCAGCGCGGTGAGCGCACCGACTCGGCCAAAGAAGCCACGACGGGACATGTACTCCTCATAGCGTTCGAGGTCCTCCGGCCGCGCCCCACCCTCTATCAGCAGGCCGCGTAAACGGTCGCGGTCAAGGCTACCGGTTTTCGTGTTCATGTGGCCTCCTTATGTTTGTCTGCATTTGAGAATTAACGCCGAACCCCCTTATTGCCGTACATCACCACAGAGCTGCTGTTGGTCAGCGCGACAGATATGAGTTCCTGGTAAAAACTTTCATCCAGACGCCGGCAGCAAACGAATATTCAACAACAATACAAGCTTAGATGGCTTCTTAAAAGAGCTACACCGGCCCGCCCACAAGGCTACTAAAACATCTTATACCCACGTGAGGCATTCTGCGGATTTGTCAAATGCTTTGACAAGGGTAAGTGAAGCGCAACGCCAAAACGTCGCGCCGGATCAACGCATATCCACGCTGCTCTGCTAGGCCGCACCGAAGTTGAGTCGGTTAGGCTTCTTGCTCGACCATCTTGGGAGGCTTTTTGCTGATCGCGGCCGGTGCCTGAGCCGCCATCGCGCCGCACAGATCCTGCAGGCGCTCACCAGCGATGCGCGGCGCCTGAGGCGGCTGATACAGCGTCTGCATCGTGCTCAAAGCCGCAGGCTGGAGTTGTCCTTTGCCATGACCATTGCGAATCACGCCGACAATATCCATCACCATACCGGTGACCGTATTTAACCTTGCCATGCGGAAAATCAGCGTGCGCGTCGAAGCATGCGCAGAAATGCGAACTTCGGCTAGCGCCGTGAGCAAGGCGGTAACCATACCAGCGCCTGAGATAACGTTCCGGCGATAATTAAGCTCTTGCGGTGCCGGCCGGCTCGACCGATCCAGGCCGAGACCAGCTGCATCCAAGAGCCGATAAGCGGCGGAAATGCTGCCAGCCAGGCGATCTCTTGTGAACTGACCTTGAGGTACAAAGCAAAAGCAGAAAAGTAGCTCTCCCCCGCTCCGTTCATGACACCAAACGCGGCGCCATCGTGTAGGGAGTAGCGCAGAGCTCGTTTGACCGGGGGATTAAGAGCGTTACGGCGAGACATCGAGGTCCGAATGTTTGGGAAATCTACTGCCAATTCGGCTGGCTGAGCAAAATCTGAAACAGACGCACCGATGGAAAAGCGCCGTGGCAGATCGCGTCCGCAAGGATTGCGCGGTCACCTTTTACTAACACCTTCGTGAGTAAAGTCACCCTTGAGAGGAGTGGTCCCGGATAGGCTTGTCGGGACACGCCGTGAATACCTGCATCGCTACGCAATCCTGCTTCGCTCGCAGGCCCAGGGCTCGCCATCCGGGGCGAGCCCGTGCGACCGGCAGAAGTGTCACCGGCACTTCTGCTCGTTCGGTCTTACCCCTGTAAGCTCGGGTGCCACCATCCTGGCGGCACACGGTCCCTACAAGCCTATTCCGGGGACCACGTAGCATTACTTACGATGTTCTTAGTAAGTACCGATAGCGTTTAGGGCAAGGGAAAGCCGGCGAAAGGTAAAACATTTCCCGTTTTCTACCTACACCGCTCTTGAATATCAAGATCCTTTGCTTGAGCGGCGCTCGCAACATGCGCAAAGCAACCTCTCAGATTGAGCACACTAACTCACCCAGTTTCTTGGTGAGCTTCATGTTCTCCCCGTAGTCCACTGGGCAATCGATGACGGCAACGGTGTTATCGGCGATGGCCTGCTGCAAGGCGGGAATGAGATCCGCGGCGCTTTCCACGCGGTAACCTTTGGCGCCGAAGCTCTGCGCGTATTTCACGAAGTCCGGATTGGAAAACGCGATATGACTCGGCCGACCAAAGCGCTTCATTTGGTGCCAACGAATGACACCGTATTCAGAATCTGACCAAATCAGTATCACCAACGGCGTACCAACGCGCAGGGCGGTCTCGATCTCTTGCGAATTCATCAAGAAACCGGCGTCTCCCGTGACGGCGACAACGGTCCGCTCAGGGTGAGCGAGCTTGGCGGCCAAAGCGCCCGGCACGGCGATCCCCATGGCGGCAAATCCATTGGAAATAATGCACGTGTTCGGCTGCTCGGCCTGATACAGGCGAGCCATCCACAACTTGTGAGCGCCGACATCCGTGATGACGATGTCCTGCGCTGCGAGCACCTGGCGAAGATCCCAGAGGATCTTCTGGGGCTTGATGGGAAAGCCCGCGTCCCCGGCAAGCGTCTCCATTTCCGCCACGATAATCTCGCGGAGATTCGTCGCCAGGGATTGCTGCCGTGGCGTCGCGAGCGCCGCTATCCCCGTGAGCGCCGAGCCGATATCCCCAATGACCCCCGCTTCGAGAATGTAATGTTCATCCACCTCGGCGGGCAAGGCATCGATGTGGATGATCTTTTGCGTCTTGATCCGATGCCATAGATGGGGGTGATACTCCACCATATCGTAACCCACGCACACGATGACATCGGCGCGATCGAAGCCGCAAGAGACATAGTCAGCCGTTTGCAGTCCTACCGTACCGAGGCTCAGCTCATGGGAAAAGGGGATCACGCCCTTGGCCATAAAGGTGGTCGCCACAGGAATACGAAGCTTCTCGGCAAACTGCACCAACGCCGCGGACGCCCCAGCACGAATGACGCCGTTGCCGGCCATCACCAGCGGACACCGAGCGCCGGAAATGATGTTGGCCGCTTGCTCGATTTTCTCGAGGGACGGTGATGG
>JBAPTW010000469.1:0-2768 GCA_049282355.1 Gammaproteobacteria bacterium
CTGGAAGGCACCGAGGAAACCAAGCAGGTGATTACTGTAGATCGCGTAGCGTTAAAACCAACGTTCGTGTCACAGGGGACAATAAGCTCACCAAGCGGTCAAAACCATCACTGTGATAAACAGGACATCCACTACTTAGTGCCATTATAGATATTGAAATCAATACCTTGAGAATCACTCACCTAATGGCAAGCGATCCGGCGGACTCAATGGCGCGGCTCGGTATCCGGGGACGGTAGCGCGAGGGTCAAACCCGGGGGCTCATCCTCAGGAGCATAGGCAAGAATCCGTAGATACACCAAGTGGCCCTGATAGCGGCCCTCAATGGCCACCGACGGGTTGTCTTGATCATGGGGACCAAAGCTGTGAGCAGTCCAGTAGAGACTATCGACGACGTCGAATGCATCACACACGGCCTTTACATCCAGGGAAAACCTAGGTGTAACAAACCGCAATCATCCAGTGTTTGAACCGCAATCATCGCGATTTTTCGACCAGATTACTTGATTCTATCAACGGCCCTGGAACCGCATTATTTGCGAATAAAACCAGATTATTCGCCACGGAACCGGAATCATCGGGCTGAAACCACATTATACGCCAATGACGTAACGTGATGATTGTTTAAGCTTTCGGGTGGTCTAGAAACTCACTGTTAGGAGTTCTACCCTGCCGTTGATTTCCTTACTGAGTAAACTGCCCTTGTTCAAAACGTTTTCAGGGAGTGACGGAAAGCTTGACCATGAAGAAAAGAAAACGGGCGTTTCCTTGCCCATCTCTCAAAATCACTTAATGTGGTTTGAGCGTGATAATTGCGGTCTAGTGGCAAATAATGTGGTTTGAGTGGTGTTTAATCTGGTTTTGAGAGTACTGATAGAGTCACTCAATGTGGTTCAGAAATCGCGATGATTGCGGTTTGGTTAACCGATAATTGCAGTTCACTACACATAGCACAGCAGGTACAGATGGGTCTGTTCAGGCTTGAGGCCGCGCAGATCGTGAACGGTATAGAAGTTCGCCAGGCTCGCGTAATAGTGCAGATTCTGTTGTGAGATCGCCAACCTGGGCAGCAACGCCTTGGCGATCCGGTACAGCGATTCGAGCCTGGCGCGCTTCTCCCGCTCCCGCGCCATCTGCCTCCAGCTGAAGTTTTTGGCGTCCTGCTTGAGGGCGGCCAACTCGGACAGCGTGTCGTCGCGCACCAGGAGCTGGGCCAGCGCGGTCTTGGCCGCGCCGTCTAGTACCTCGGCGAGCAGGCCACCCAAGCGTCGGCGTTCAGCGGACAACGCCTCACTGATCAGCTCCTGCAACGTCGTGTAGCCGGGTCGGACGATTCTGTGCTCGCTGAGCCAGGCGATCAGCTCGGCAACGATGAACCCGGGCGTAACGTCGCGCCGCACGATCTGCGCGGCCTGCTGCGCGAGCGGCGGCAGGAACTCCGCCGACCATAGCCGGTAGCCGAACAGTTCGGCGATCAGGGCGCGCTGGGTCTAGTGTTCGTGCTTGGTGATCGCCGTCGGTTCGAACGCCTGATCGTTGAAGTAGCGGGTCAGGACGAAGGCGCCATCGTTTTCCGCTTCGTCCCAGGTGAAGCGGAAGAAGGCGTGCTTGGCCTTGAAGTAGCCGATCTGCAGGGCGCAATAGACTTGGGCGTGGAGTCCGGGCCGACTGGCCGCGAGCGCCAGTTCCGCTTCGGACAGCGACAAATACTCCAATTGCTGCCCGTCGTCGAAATCGGGCAGGCCGTACAGGGCAAACTGCTCGGCCTCCGACAACACGGTCAGTCGCTTGCTCTTGGTCGCCATCGTCGCAGGGTGCTCCCCGGATCAGGAAAACTTTCTCTATAATACTCGTAAACCGGAAAGTTGAAATTCTGCCATGAGCCATCAAGCCGCTTCCAGGCCCTCCCATTCTGCCGGGTCAACGATCGTAAACCGGAAAGTGCCGGTGCGGCGCAAAAATACCGACTACCGCCACCGTGAATACCTTTCGGAACCGGAAGTGAACCAGGTGATCACAGCCGCCCGCCAGGTGGGGCGGCATAGTCTACGGGATGCGACGTTGATCCTGATCGCCTATCGGCACGGCTTACGGGTGTCGGAACTGGTGGCGTTACGCTGGGACCAAGTCGATTTTTCCCAAGGGCTGGTCCATGTGACCCGGCGCAAGAACGGGGTTGCCTCCGTGCATCCGCTGCGCGGTCCAGAACTGCGCGCCCTGCGCCGGCTGCAACGCGACTATCCAGAGACGCCCTATGTGTTCGTCAGTGAGCGCAAAGCACCGCTGACGCCCGATGCGGTGAGGAAAATCGTGACGCGGGCGGGCCGACATGCCGGGATCACGTTTCCCATCCACCCGCACATGCTGCGCCATGCCACGGGCTACAAACTCGCCAACGACGGCCAGGACACCCGAGCGATCCAGCATTACCTGGGGCACCGCAATATCCAGCATACGACGCGCTACACCGAATTGGCGCCGGATCGCTTCAAGGATTTTTGGCAGGATTGAGCAAAATGGGTGGGCTTTTAGCTGATTTTACAGTTGGGGGTTGGGCCAACATAGCCACGATTTTTCCGACGGCGTGAAGGGGGATTGGAGTTGGCGTGACGGAATTTTCGGGCGTTCCGGCTTACACCCCCAGTCAGCCGGAAATTGACCGGTTGCTTGAGGCAGCCAAGAAAGGCCGCCATGGCATTCGTGATTATCTGTTATTGCTGATGATGTTCCGCCACGGTCTTCGGGTCAGTGAGGCGGTGGCCATCCGC
>JBAPTW010000470.1:0-2099 GCA_049282355.1 Gammaproteobacteria bacterium
GAGCGGGTTGCTGCTGCAGGTCAAAGGCCGTTTTGGAGCGTTCTAGGTGCTTTTATGTGGTGTCACAACTCGACCAAAAAAGGAAGGCCCGTGAAGACAGCTGCCGATTTTCGGCCGTATTGCTGAAATTTGGATCTACTGAGACTAGTTGAGAGACAGACAAACCGATGAACTCGGCGTCGAACTCGCTAGGGTTCCTTGAGCGACCCCGATCTTCACAGATGAGTCAAATTTTGTTTGGTTGCAGTTTTGCCTGGTCGAACAAAGCGGTCAATGCCTCGTGCAAGCGGCGCATGGCAGTGGCGATCGGGCGGTTGGACGCCTTGGGGCAGCCATCGAAGAGTTGGGAGAGGCCGGGGCGTAGGATGCGGCTGTGGACCTTGGTGAAGAAGAGGGCGACGCGGATGCCCAGATCGGTGACGCGGTAGCCGTGGGTGTGGGGGATGCGTTCGATGAGGCCGTGCAGTCGCAGGCGGCGCAGGTCGTAGGTCATCCGTCCGGGGGAATAGGCGTCGACGGGAACGCCGAGCGCCTGCGCCAGCCATGCGCGCATGGAGGCATTACGAAACCCCTGGGGCAGCCCTACGAACAGGCACAGGACCTGGAACAGCGCCAGCACCCGGGCATCGTCGAGGCGCAGGCCAGAGGCGCGTTGGCCGTCGACGACCTGCGGTTGGGTGACCCGATCGTAGACCCCTTCGGCCAAGGCACAATCCTGGCTGATGGTCTCGACCTCGAGCAGACGGCGGTTGGCGGTGAAGCCGATGGCCCGCAGGGCGGGCAGGTTGGTGAGGTTGCGTCCGACGCCGAAGTCGTGGGTGTTGTTGATCGTGGTCTCGGTGCGCAGGGCACGCCCTTCCTTGAAGTACTGCTTGATCTTGGAGTATTTGTAGCTGACCTGCAGCGAGGGGATGACCCCTTGGGTGACGACGCGGGTGTGCAAAGTCCCCGGCGTGCGTTTGTTAATCCTCCGATCGAAGATCAAGCTGACCTTGGAGGGACGGCCCAGGTCGATGTTTTCGCGGATGATCGCCTCGAACAGGTGACGCCCCCACAGCGGCCGGTCGAACACCTGGGTACGGGAGAACTCGGCTTGCAGGATGGACAGTTTCGGCTTGAAACCCGCCGCATGGTCCGCGGCGGTGAAGGGATCGGGGAGGCGGGCGAGCCACTTGCGCACCACGGCCTCGATCTTGTTCTCGTCCAGATCGTCGGCGATTCTTTGCAGGCGCAGCGGGTCGGTGCAGGACAAGATCCCGTTATCCAGCGCCTCATAAGCGATCCCCTCCTTGGCCAGCTGCCGTTTGAGGTATTCATGCCCGTTGAGACAGACCCGCGCGGTGTAGGGAAAGTAGGAGGCGAACTTGATGAACAGCGGGCCGAAGTCCTCGTCCACCAGGTAGAAGTAGTAGTGGTTGCACATCACCGCGCCGCGCGTGAGCCAGGGATAGGGCTGTCCGTTGGGCATGCTAATCTTCTTGGTGACGCGGAAGCTGGCGAAGCGCTCCTGCGCCGTGCCGATGTAGAGCACGCCCTCGGGGGCAGAGAAGCCCTTGAGCCGCTCGCAGGTGACCTCGTCCTTGCGCTGGCCCTTGGCAAAGCGCACCAGCTCGACCCCCTCGCGTTTGGCGAAGGCGCGGATTGCCCGCACGAAGGCGTGGCTCATCGGCGCCATCAGCGCGGTCGAGGCCACCTTGGCCCCGCGGTGGGCCTTGAAGAAGGTCGCCACCCCCCCGCCCGTCTGCAGCATGGGCTGATACAGGTTCAGGTACAGCCGGTCGATCCCCTCGACGTCCAGCACCACGTGTCTTTCCAGCAGCTCGCGCACGGTTTGTTCTATCATGACTGCAGGCTCCGGTTGACATCCTGGCTTCAAGCCACCACGCCGCTTCGCGCGGCTACTAACGGAAGCATAGCCTCCCGTCGCTCAACCGGGGCCGCCTATACCTCGTCGGTCTGAGGCGAAGCCTCGCTAGATGTAGTGGGTCGAGACTTTTCGGCGTAGAGCTCGGCGTAGGTGAGTGCGGTAACATCGCCAGCGATGCCGAGCAGGGAGCGCAAGCCGCCTCATCAGGAAACAGGCGCTGGAATTCCGGCAG
>JBAPTW010000471.1:0-10980 GCA_049282355.1 Gammaproteobacteria bacterium
CAACAGCACCCGGGTCAACCCGGCTTTCACCGGCTCCGCCCACTGGCTCTGTTCCGAAAGGCGGAGCCTAGTGCCGGTCTCGCGGCTGATGATCTGGTTCCGATCGAGATAGGAGGCGGTCTCCACGGGTCCTACGCCGATGCTCACCCCCTGCGCAAATCCTGGCATGGTGGTCGGTGCGGCGGTATTGAGCAGGTAGAAGTCGGGTGGGGGCTTTGGCGCACAACCGGCGACCAGCAGCACGCCGAGAGTGAGGGTCAGCAGCCGATGCGCCTGCGTTTTCGTTGGAGTTGTCATGGTGTATCATCTCCCATACTTGCCTTTGATGAGCGCATCGGGGTTCTGTTCGAGATAGTCCGCCAGCAGACGCAGCGATCGGGCGGCCCCGGCGCCCTCCTCAAGCAGCAGCTCCAGATTGTAGCGGGCAGCGGAGCCCTCACTCAGCAATCCCTCCACCGACCGCAAAACACCTACCGTCGATTGGTTGATGGGACCGACCTGGCGGTCCACATTTTGGGCCAGATTGCTGATGTCGGTGCTCGCCTTCTCAAGGCTATCCGCCAGCGTGATCAGGCGTTGACGGGCGGTCTGGGCAAGCTTGGCATAGTCGTCCAAGGTATTTTCGGCGCGCTCAAGCAGCGGTTGGACGCCGGCATCGAGGTTACCGAGGAGCGCTTTGGCTTTGATGACCGTTTGGTCGGCATTGGCCGCCAGCGACTTTAGGACCGGATCTTCGGCCAGCTGTTTCAGGGCGTCAAGCGTCCCGATGGCAGTGTTGACGAGCCCGGGGAGATCCAGGCTTTGCAACATATTGGCGACTCGGTCCCGGGTCGCTTCAATGGCCGGAATCTCGAGCCGGGCCTTCTCGTCGCCAACGTAGTTTAGGGGCGCCTGCGGCTGAAAGCTCAGCGCCACCATATACTGTCCGGTCACCAGGCTCACGCTTGCCAGCTGGGCACGAAGTCCCCGGTCTTCGACCAGGAACTGCAGCGGGAGTTTGCCCTCAATTTCGTTTGGCCGCTCACCCAAGCTCGTCACATTCTCTGGCCAGAGATCGTAGTACACGGGAATAATAAACTCCTTTTCCTGCGGCCGAAGTGCGAGCCTGATGCCGGTCACCTGGCCGACCTGTACCCCCTGGAACTCGACGCGAGCCCCCACCGTGAGCCCCTGCACGGAGCCGGGGAAATAGGTCACTGCTTCGATTTTGCGCTGAAACAGCGCCCCGCTGCTTAACACCAGGATGGCGATGACCGTCAACGCCAACGCCCCCAGCACGAAACCCCCGATGGCCATGGGATTGGCTTGCTTGCTCATGAGGCACCTCGGTTCAGAAAAGCCCGGACCTTCGGGATGTCGCTGTGGTCGCGCAGCTCCCGTGGGTTGCCGGTGGTCAGCATGGTCTTGGTCTCGGGGTCGAGAAACACCGCATCGTCGGCGATGGTGAAGATACTCGCGAGCTCATGGGTCACCACCACCATGGTGGTGCCGAGACTCTCGCGTAGCTCCAGGATCAGCTCGTCGAGCAACCGGGCACTCAGGGGATCGAGCCCCGCCGAGGGTTCGTCGAAAAACAGCACCTGCGGGTCCAGGGCCATGGCGCGCGCCACCCCTACCCGCTTTTGCATGCCGCCGCTGATCTCCGAGGGGTAAAAATCATCAAAGCCCCGCAGCCCCACCAGCGCCAATTTGTAGGCGGCGATGGCGCGGACCTGCTCCGGGCTCAAGGGGGTATATTGCTCGAGCGGAAGCGATACGTTTTCGCTCAGCGTCATCGAGCTCCACAGCGCCCCGCTTTGGTACATCACCCCGAAGCGGCGCATGCTGTGGGCGCGCTCGGCAGCCGACATCTCCCAGAAGCTTGTGCCGTCGTAGAAGATGCGCCCCGTTTTGGGGGTCAGCAGGCCGGTCAGGCTTCGCATCACCGTGCTCTTGCCGCACCCGCTACCCCCCATGATGATGAACACGTCACCGCGGCGAATGCGAAAGCTGAGATCTTGCTGGATGAGGAAATCACCGTAGGCGAGCGTTACGCCCGCGACCTCGATGTGGGTGTCGGTTGCCGTCATCGCTTAGAGCCCGAGGGCGTTGAAAATAACGGTCAGCACCGCGGCGGCCAGGACGATGAAGACGATGGCGGTCACCACCGCCGAGGTGGTGGCAATACCCACCGACGAGGCGCTGCGGCCACATTGCATGCCGCGCAAACAGCCCGAGACGGCCACGATCGCCCCGTACACCGTGGCGCTGATGAGCCCCTGGATGAGGTGATTCCAGCCGATCGCCTGTTGAGTCTCGACGAAGTATTCGGTCAGCGTGATGCCCCCCGTGACGTTGGCCACGAAGGCACCCCCCAGGATGCCCATCAGGTTGGCATACATCGCCAGCAGCGGGGTCATGAGGATGAGCGCCAGCAGGCGCGGCAGCACCAAGAAGTCCATGGGGGCGATGCCAAGGGTGCGCAGCGCATCGATCTCTTCATTGACCTGCATGGTGCCAAGTTGGGCGGCAAACGCCGCCCCGGTGCGCCCCGCCAACACGATGGCGGTGATGATCGCCCCGAGCTGGATGACCATGGCGAGCCCCACCAGATCGGCCACATAGATCTTGGCGCCGAAAGCCGCCAGTTGGGCTTCAGCGATGAAGCCGAGTATGAGCCCGACCAGGAACACGACCAGGCTCACGATGGGCAGCGCATTGGCACCCGCTTCTTGTATGGTGAGCCAGAGATCGGCTTTACGAAACCGCGCCTGGCCGGTGAGCAGGCGCCGCAAGGCCAACACCGATTCGCCGAGGAAGACCATGATCTCGCCGGTGGAGCGTGTTAGCCCGAGCGCCTGCTCACCCACCTGTTGCACGAAGGAGACCCGTTTTTCGGTGCGCCGCGCCCCCTGGCGCTCGGGCACGGCGTAGGCGAGCCGCAGCAATCCGCAGATGCCTTCCGGTAAGCCCGCCTGGTCCACGGCGATACCACGACCCTCGCAGCGGTCGATGATACCGGTGAGGTAGCTTACCAGCCCCGAGTCCCAGGCGGTTAGGCCGCCCGTGTCGAAACCGAGGGACTTGAGCTCGGTCGCCGCCTCGAGGCGCGCGGCGATCGGCTCGACCGCGGGCAAGGGACCCTCAATCTGCCACGCACCGGCGATCCGCAATGTGGCCCGGCCGTTTTGGATGGGACCAAGCTCGGCCTGAGGCGCTGGCATTGCGGAGACGGCGGCGGTTAGCGTCATACTCGTGTTGCGACAAGTGCAGTGCCCGGGGAGGGCCAGTGGCCGACCTCAACGGTTGGCGCTGAGAACGATCGCTTATTCCTTGAGCTTGATGGTGAGCCCCTCGGCGGCGAGCGTGAGGCGCACGCCTTCTTGGGCCGACTTGAGCTGCATCACCACGCCCTTGCTGTTTTTCATGGTCATCACGGAGCCGCCCCCCACCAGCGCCGCGCCGGCCGCGCCGGCGAAGTAGGTCCCGGCGAAGTCCTTCGGATCGGTCAGTTTGTACACTTGCCCAGTGGCCTTGATGCTGGAAATGCCCACATCAATTACGGACAAGCCGCTCACCTCGAACGGATGAGTCGAACCGTCATACATCGTCAGCGTACCGCCGCCCCATTCGATGCCGATACCGAGCGCCACCGCTTTGCTCTCGAGCTCCACCGTACCGGACACCTCGGGAGCCGGCTCCACGGACACCGCAAAGGACTCGATGTAGGTCGCGACCACCTCGTCGCCCACGCTGACCTTGTCGAGATCGATGTCATCGGTCACCTTGAGGGTCACCGTCTGCTTGGCACCCTTTAAGGTCGCCGTGCGAGCGTCCGGGTCAACCGCCTCCACGGTGGCCACTACGTCGATGGTCTTGGTCACCGTGCCGGCCGGTTTTTCACCCGGCTTGGCGCGGGTTACTGCCAGCTCGTCGCGACGCTCGCGTATTCCGGTGCCCTTCGGCTCGAGAGCGACCGCTAGCCCGGCAAAGTAGTCCATGAGGACGACATCCCCTTTTTGCACCTGGGCGAGGTTGCGTACCTCGTCGCCGGCGACGAAGGTCGACAGGCTCCCGTCCGGATAGCGCAACGTGACCTCGCGGGTCGTCTGGTCAATGCTCTCCACCGTGGCCAGAGTAGCCGCCGTCGCCACCTTCGCCTTCTCCGGTAGGTCGGTTTCTTCAGCGCCCACAGCCATGCCAAAGGGCGTCAGCAGCGCCATGAAAAAGACACTTACTAAGGGTATTACGCGTCTCATGATCGTCTCCTTATTTCTATATCGCCGTCCAATCTCGCATGTGGCTGCGGAGCCATAATGCGGCCCCCCAGGCCACCCGTGAGGCTCACCGAGCGATTCTTCTGGCAGCGCCAGTGAGAATGCACCTGCTTTGCTTTCTTCGACCAATGCATTGACTGCATTTCATGATCAAGCTGGCAGCTTACCATTCGCGCGGGGGCACGGTCCGGCCATTTTACGCCATATTGTCTTGCAGTGGTCGTATGCTGAACACTGGCATTCGATACCTCAAAGCCCCGCCGCGGCCAATCTTCGAGTAGATTCGTGCGAAATGGGCAGGCTATGCTTCCCATACCCTGATGCTTTAACGCCGCTCGCTGCCGAATCACCATTTGCTCGATGAAGTCATCTGGCCACATTTCTGGTTCGTTCAGATTTGGCTTATGGTGCTCTTTTCCATGTACTGTGCTCTACGGGAGGTAGCCCGGGTCCTTGGGCGCGAGCGAGTGCTTCACATGTTTTTTGGCTGTTCCAGGGGGCGGGCCGCCTAACCGTGAGTCTGGCCCTTGGGTCTCAAACAGCCTATGGCATTAATAGCCAGGATGCCCTTGTACTCGCATCCACGGTCACTTGACGGGCTTGGCACAAGATGGCCTGAAGTTCACGCACCGTTGTGGCAAAATTGCGATTCGCTCGACGCGACCTCCAAATCACTGCCGAGGGTTGGTATCGCGACCGAGGCGAACACGTGCGAGACAGGCGCGTGGTGGTTCCAGCCACCGTCTCTGACGTGCAGCAAGCGATTGCGGGTTTATTCGCCGGACCGGTATGGTACCCAAAGAGTACCAGCGCTAGCGGCTGCGTTTGCTCTGTTCATCAGAGTGAATCAGGAACCTTGGCAGACTTTGAAAACCAGTCGCATACCGTTGTATGAACAGCATCCACTGGCAGCACCGCCCGGCGTGGCTGCGTGTCGTCAATGCCCTCGGCCGCCCATTGGCAATGCGGCAACTCACCATGGATTCCCTGATGCGCACCGCTGCTCGCCGTGCGCGGAGCGATGATTTTGGCACCGGGTTCGAAACAGGTCTCGCCCGCCTTCTGGACGCGCTCAATGGTGAGGCGCGCCTCAATCTCGTTGGTTGGCTCGCAGCCCGCACCTACCTGTTGCAGCTGTTGACGAATCGCGCCCTCTTGGAGGCCGATCGGCGACGCCATCTCGAGATCGAGGTGGCACGGGTACGCGCGCCGCTGGTGATCACTGGATTGCCGCGCACGGGTTCCACGCTGCTGTTCGACTTGCTCGCGCAAGATCCGCGGCTCCGCGCGCCGATGACCTGGGAAGCGACGCTGCCATCGCCGCCCCCGCGCGCCGCGACCTTTCATTGCGATGGGCGCATCCGCCGCACGCAGCGCATGCTCGATCAGATCGATCGCATCGCCCCCCGCTTTCAGGCGACTCACCCGGTGGGGGCCACCTTGCCGCAGGAGTGCATCGCGATTACCGCTCATGCCTTCCAAAGCATTGTATTTCACATCCTCAACGACGTGGCGAGCTACCAGCGCTGGCTCAACGATCAGCCACTGACCGCGGCCTACGACTATCACCGGCGCTTCTTGCAGCATCTCCAGGCGTTTGCGCCCGAGGGCCGGTGGTTGCTGAAGGCACCGGGGCATTTGTTTGGCCTGGATGCGCTTTTCGGCGTCTATCCGGATGCGTTGGTCATCGTCATGCATCGCGATCCGACCACGGTGATGGCGTCTCTCGCGAGTCACTGCGCCAGCCTGCGGCAAGCGTTCAGTGAGCGCCTTGATCTTCGCGCCATCGGCCGGTCGTGGACTGATCTCTGGGCCTTGGGGTGGCGTCGCCAAACCTCCTTTCGGCAACGTCGTCCGGAGCTCGACAACCGGTTCTTGGACGTGACTTACGACGACCTCATGGCGGCCCCCATGGAGCAGGTGGCGCGCATCTATTCACACTTCGATCTCGCCTTCGATGACCAACTACGGCAGCGCATGATGGCGTACCTTGCCGCACACCCCCAGCACGGCCACGGTCGGCACACGTACGCCTTGGAGGATTTCGATCTGACCGAGGGCTATGTGCGTGAGCAGTTCGTGACTACTGGCCTGGAGCTTTCGCGGGGCCGATGAGGCAGTGCGGGCGCCCCTAATCAAGCCCCAGCGATACAAGGTAAGCTGACCCAACCACAGGTTTAGAGGATAACCGAAATGAAAACACAAACGATCGCAGGTGTGCTGGGGGTTGCCGTCTTTGGCATGGGCATGTACGGGGCTTTTGCTATGGATGAGAGGGAGCAGCAGATGCTTTACAAAAAACACCATGCAAAGCCCAAAGTAGAGTGGGGGTACACCGGGAAGATTGATCCATCTCACTGGGGTGAGTTATCCAGCGAATATGCATTGTGTGCAGGAGGGAAGAATCAATCGCCCGTGGACTTGGCGAATGTAACCGAAGCCGACTTGCCACCGATCGAGTTTAATTACTCATCGAATGGGAAGGAGATCTTAAACAACGGCCATTCTATCCAAGTGAACTATGCGGCTGGCAGCTCGATCGTTGTCGATGGCCACGAGTTTCACCTGTTACAGTTTCACTTCCATTCCCCAAGCGAAAACCTGATTGATGGAAAGTCCTTCCCGATGGAAGGCCACCTCGTTCACGCCGATGAAAACGACAACCTTGCCGTCGTTGCGATCATGTTTGAGGAAGGTGAAACGAATAGCACGATTGCCGAGCTATGGAAACAGATGCCTGGCACGGCCGGTGACAAACAGGAACTGAATTCCACCATCAGCGCCTCGGCGCTTCTCCCGGATAGCAAGGACTACTATTACTTCAATGGTTCACTCACAACGCCGCCTTGTACCGAGGGCGTTATGTGGATGGTGATGGAGCAGCCGGTCTCGATATCCGAGAGCCAGGTGGCGGCGTTCACGGGCGTTATCGGGCATCCGAACAATCGTCCGGTCCAGCCGGTGAATGCGAGGCGCATACTGGAGGATTAGCTCGAGCCGTTCCGTGTTGTCCGGGTAGGGAGGATGGGCTGGATGGTCGAGCCAACCGTCCGCCCGCTACAATGGACGTGGCAAATGGTTCAGTGAGGGATGGGGCGATGTGCCCCGGTGACTCGAGCATAACGCCGGGGGCGATCTGCTAGCACGTCGCGGCTTGCTTCTCCACCCAACCTCGCCCTTCAACGTGCCCGCGAGGTCATGATCATCTTGCCGATGTCCAGCAACACGTCCCAGGCCGGCCCGGGAAACCGGTGCATCTGCGCGAGCACGTCCTCGAATGCCGTCAAAAACCACGTCACGTCCTTATCCCCAATGACGAGCGGCGGTAGCAGCTTGATGACGTCCATGTGATGCCCTGCGACCTGCGTGATAATGTGGTGCTTGTCGAGTAGCGGAATGATGGCTGCCTGAGGGAAGAGGCTCTTGTCGAGCTTGTGGATGATGGTCCAGGCAGTTCTTAGGCCCAAGGAACGGGGAAAACCAAACTCGATGCCCAGCATCAAACCCCGCCAACGAACATCCTTTAGAAACTCAAAGCGCGGAACCATGGCTTTCAGTCCCTGGCCGATGGCATCGCCGTAGTGTGCGGCGCGGCGAATCAAGTCCTGCCGGTCCAGCACGTCCAGCGTGGCCAGTCCGGCCGCCATGGCGAAGCTGCCTTGACTGAAGGTCGAGGAATGTACGACCGAGCGTTGCATGCTGGAGAAGACCTTTTCGTGGATCCATTTCTTACATAGCACCGCCCCCACCGGCACGAAGCCGCCCGAGAGCGATTTCGCGAGCAGCACGATGTCGGGATCCACGTCCGGCCCATCGTGTTCCACGGCCAGGAATCGTCCAGTGCGTCCCATGCCGGTCTGCACCTCGTCGGCGATGAACAGCGCACCGTGTCTGCGGCAGAGCGCGGCGGCCTCGCGCAGAAATCCGGGTTGAGGGATGTGCACGCCCTTTCCCTGAATGGGCTCGACGATGAACGCGGCCACGTCACCCTTGCGCAGTTCCCGTTCGAGCGCCTCAAGTTCATTGAACGCAATCATGCGGCTCTCCGGCAGGAACGGGGCGAAGCCCTGGCGGAAGCTTTCGTCACCATTGAGGGAAAGTGCGCCGTAGGTGAGCCCATGGAAGGAATGGGAGCAATGGACGATGGCCGGTTTTCCGGTGGCGCATCGGGCATATTTGATGGCGGTCTCCACGCTCTCGGATCCCGAGTTGGTGAAGAACACGAGATCCAGCTGGTTCGGCATGCGCTTCTTCAACTCCGCCGCCAGTACCCCGCAAAGAAGCGGCGCCTCCATCTTCACCAGGCTGGGATATTCCGTGTTGAGAAAATCGGCCAATACCCTGCGCACTTCCGGATGATTGCGGCCCAGGCCAAAGACACCGTAACCTGAAAGAAGATCGAGATACCTGGTGCCGGCGATGTCCCAAAGATACGGCCCCTGCGCGCGCACGTAGCACCGGTCAAAACCGATGGTCTTGAGGGTGCGCACATTGACTGGATTGACATGTTCGGCATGGAGCTCGTAATTGTGTCCTTCGTGCGCTTGTAGCAGGGAGCGGATGTCCAGCGCGGGTTTGTCTGCGTTGTCTGACGGGAATTCCATTACTTCAACCAACAAATGAAAATTTCCGATGGGTGGTAGAGGAACTCGAGGTGGTGCTCTGAAACAGCGGGTCCCCTTTTGAGCGAAGCGAGGCGGGCGTCATCGCTCCAATTGGTAGGCGTCGAGCACCTCGCCCAATTCCTGTTGAATCCACTGCTTGGATAAACCGAATTCCTCCAGTGTGTATCTGTGCTGGCTCTTGAAGTTCCGCTGACGGTGGGTGGCCTCCTCCAGCCTCGCACGCAGCGGCTCGCTCATCGTCCAGCCGAAGTGCCGATAAAGCCTCTCTACGCTCGTGCGGGGATCCCGTGCCAGATCCCGGTAATCAATGCAATGGTAGCGGGCCGGTTCGATGTGGGTTCGAAACCGAAACAGATGGCGATACCACTCCACGGCGAGCTGCGCATAGGCTTTGGCCTCGGGGCCGTCCTTGGCAATGTCCGGCGAATGAGCCTGCCAGGCCGGCACGAATAGGCTGACATGGGATGCGACCGACTGGTACGGATGGCGGACAATGGTAACGAACTGGGCGTCCGGAAACGCCTCTTGCAAGGCCTCGATCGTGCCCGAGGACTGCGTTGCCTTTGAGAGCAATGTTTTGGTCGGTCCGTTCGCGTAAAGATGCCGTTGCAAGCAGCTCCGGTAGTAGGCCATCAACCGGCGGCGATGGTCCACCGGCAGCGCGTCCGGGAACCCCGTTTCCCACAGCTCCTTCACGAACGGAAACAACAGGTAGATTGCCTCGGACTCAAAGGCGTAAAGGAACAGTGCATCGTCTTCCTCCGGTTGGCCGAGGCGCATCTTGTGCTTGTCATCCCAGTGGCCAAACCATTTTCGTTCGCACCAACACAGCAGGCGTGTTAGAGGGCGGCCGAGCGCACCGTCTATCCACCCCAAGGCATCGAACAACCGCTGATAACAGACCGCTGGAAAAATGGTCTGATACATTTTTAAGTGTACGAAGCGCTCCTCGTCGTAGCTGAGCAGACGCTGCACGAGGGAGGTGCCGCTGCGTGGTGGGGCGATGATGAACACCGGCTGCTTGATCGGTTGGCGCTTGAAGCGGGGAAAGAAAAGGTGATCGAGGGCCCGGCCCAGCACCACGAATCCGAGGAAGATCACGAATAGCACAGTAAAAAATAGCACATAGGCCCAGCGGCGCAGGTAAAACGGTTGCTGGAATAAGGACAATCGCAAGGCCCGCCCAAACATTTTCCAGTTGAAGAACATTCCAATCCCGCCACATAAAGGGTCCGGCTCCCGGGTGAATAACGTCGCTCCTTCGTCAAAGCCTTTGCTTTATTCACGCGTCGCGAACTACCATATCTTCCCTCAGAAATAAAACCCTAACCTTGTCTTGGAGGAGGATCCAATGATGAAACAATCCGTTCGAACCCTTTCATTCGCTGCCTTGTGCCTGCTCGGCGGCTCGGTCTGCGCAACGGAGAAGGGCCAGGCTGCACCAGGGCCGGTGGAAACGTTCCTCGAAGGCTGCAAGAAGGAGCTGGATAGCTACTGCAAGGACGTGACCCCGGGTGAAGGCCGGCTGCTCGCCTGTATCTTTGCATACGATGACAAGCTTTCGCCACAGTGCGAGTATGCGCTCTACGATTCCGCGGCGCAGCTGGAGCAGGCGGTGGCGGTGTTAACCCATGTGGCAAGTGAGTGCGACGAGGATCTGCAAAAACATTGCGCCAATGTGGAGGCTGGAGAAGGCCGGCTGCTCGCTTGCCTGGAAAAGAACGAAAAAGACGTCAGCGAACGTTGCCACCAGGCCCTGGAAGATGTTGGCCTCGAAGATCAGTAAATAGGCGGCCTATCCATTTCAAAGCAAGAACGGCGTGTCCCGACAAGCCTATCGGGAACCACTTCCCTCAATCTCGTCAGCAGCCCGGTTGGATGAAACCGGGCTGCTGTAACCGCTACTTAACGGTATAGCCCCGCGCCTCCAGGCACGCACTGATCGCCCGCTTGTAGTTCGCGCGTTGTTCCTCCGTCATGGCCGTTTGCTGTGCCTGCTGCTCGGTGGCCTCCCGTTCGGCATGCCCCCGCCGAAGCAACCCCCCACCACCGCCCACTGCGGCGCCAATCGCGGCTCCCTTGCCGGCGTTCCCCGCGAT
>JBAPTW010000472.1:0-2084 GCA_049282355.1 Gammaproteobacteria bacterium
GGTGTCGGCTCAGCCACAGGCTCCTCGGCCACCACCGGTTCGGGCGCAGGCGGCTCAGCCACCACAGGTGTCGGCTCGGCCACAGGCTCCTCGGCCACCACCGGTTCGGGCGCAGGCGGCTCAGCCACCACAGGTGTCGGCTCGGCCACAGGCGGCGGCTCAGCACCCGCAAGAGGAGGCACTGTATCCGCTACCGCCGACGGCAAAACCAAAGGATCGAGAGCGCTCCCCCTAATCTGGCCCAAGGTCTTAGAGTCCACCCTCTGGTACGCAGCAGGAGTCATTGCGCTCAGTATGGCCGGCGATCCTGACTGCGCATCTAAACAAACGGCATCGGACATGTAAAACAGACTCACAACGGCGACGCCGAGCAGTCCCGACCCTTTTGCTGCGGCGAATTTCTTCATTCTATGCACTCCACTTATGCAATCCACAAATTTTTCTAATCACGGTACCGCCAATTCCGTAAGCTGCCAAGCCGTCCGCTGCCGTGGGCACAACGCCTTTTCGCAACAATTTCGACGGCTGAGTACGAAGCGAACTGGCGCAATCATACCGCTTTGAGAGACTGCTATCGACTTACTGCCCATCTCCGCGGTAAGGTAACACCTTGGAGTCGGCAGCTGACTCCTCGCACGTCTCGCTACGTCACTGCTCCACCTTTATGATCCCGCACTTCGACATAGATCATAAGTTGCAGCGAACAAAGATAATAAGGCAAAAGATAGTATTAATTGAGAGGATATGCGGTGAATAGACTCATGACAAGGGAAAGCGTTAGTTTCTTTCTCTACTCCGCGTTTTTCTGTAACTTCAACACCATAGCGGCAACACTCGATACTACGAATATCGCTGAGCCGCAAGAACAGCCATTGGCTGCGATGCGCGCTAACGCAGGCAATCTGTTTATCGCCGCTGCTCCAAAGTCCTGGTTACTAGCCCAAGCCGAGCAGAGAAGGGAAGCTCCCCGCAGCAACGCGACACAAAAAGACAACGCAACGCCCGAAGCGATAGGTGAAGAACCGGAAGAGGTCGATGCAAGTCGGGTGTTTCTAAGAGCAGAAGCTGTCACGCTCACGCCTGGACAGTTGGAGATAGAGCTTCCCCTCAGTTATACGCGCGACGATTTGCTCGGATTCCGCCGTCGGGAGCTGGCCTTCACGCCAACGCTGCGGGCCGGACTCCTAGAGCGTTTGGAAGTCAATATCGATCTGCCGTTGGTGTGGCGGGAAAATGAAACCGTGCCCCGGCCAGTATTGCGCCCCGAGGCCAAGGACGATACAGCCGGCATCGGCGACATCAGTATGGGGCTGAAATATGCGCTGTTGCCAGAGGTTGGAGCATGGCCAAATATTATTGGCTTAGTCAACGTCGTTGCCCCGAGTGGTAAAGACCCGAATCTTTTCGACCCAATCGAGGCGAGCACCGGAACGGGACGGTGGCGCACGTTTTTCGGGGTTTCGGCAATTCGCTCTTTTGACCCGGCGATCGTTTTCGGAGGCATAGGCTATGAGGTCAATTTTGACGCCACGTTGAATGATGTTGAGGTCTCGGGAGGCAACCGCTTAACCTACAACTTTGGTACTGGCTTCGCGGTTAATAACCAACTGACGCTGAGTGGAGTTTTTCTCGGTGAGTTCCGCGAGGAGTTGGAGTTTAATGGGCAGCGGCTCGCGGGCACCGAGATCGAGCCCATGTCCATGCGGGCAAATGTCACTTACCGCGCCGCTAGCGGCCAATTCATTGAACCTTCCGTGGAATGGGGATTAAATGAAGACGCTGTTGATACGCGGCTTCGGATCTCTTACATCGTACGATTTTGAGCTTAGTGGACGCATCAAAATGCAACCGTTTTCTAGTGCTCTCGTCTTAATCGCCATTCTCGCGGTGGCGGCGTGCGCGCGGCTACCCGAACCTCGGCCAGCGGATCTATCGTCCGAGTTGAATGCCTCGATGCCCATGAAAACCTGGAAAGATGTTCGTGAGCACCATGTCGTCATGCAGCAGTATGACTACTCCTGTGGCGCCGCTTCCATGGCCACCCTGTTGCGTTACTACTTTAAAGATGATGTGACAGAGAAGGC
>JBAPTW010000473.1:0-3428 GCA_049282355.1 Gammaproteobacteria bacterium
AGATATAATTCCAGCAATTCCAGGGCGCCGATTTCCCGGCGCCGGATAAGTTCGCTCAACCGACTAGCGGAAAAAAAAGCGATATCGCGAGGTGCAGGCTGCTCCCCTGCCGCCAGCCAGCGCCAGGGTAGCGCTGGATAAACGAGTGCACTTGCAGCAAGTCTCTTTAACAGGGTACGCCGGGTAACCATCATTTGTGTTACGCAAAACCTCTATAAGAATAACAATACCTTAAAAATATATTAAATTTCAATAACTTGATCTAAAACCACAGTAATAATTTGCCAGGGATAGATCAGGTGACATAGACGGGAATCACGGCTCATGCCACCAGTACTGGTAGTTCAAAAAGAGCAGGTTGCCGAGAAACAGCGCCAAGATAGCCCAGTGCGTTAGTGCCGTAGCGCCCTCATCCACTGTACATCATGCCGAACAAGATACTGTCTATACACATTCCTCACAAGTTAAGCAAAACCGAGCTCTGTCAAGTCTTCATCTGGCGGTGGTGGATCCGCTTTCGGTGGCCGTTTTTTGCGCACGCGCTTGACTACCCCGAGATCCTGATTTTCCGGCGCCGCAAAGTATTTCACCGGGTCATCGGCTAAGCCGTTCTGGTAGGCCACGGAGAAGTGGTAAAGCCCGCGGATCAACATCTCCAACGAAATCTGATCAAACTCGATGCGCAGCTCCTCGGCTACCGCGTCGCCCAAATCAATCAGCACCGCAAAGAATAACCACGTGCTCCCCACTTGCAGTAACACGCCATTCTCTGATCCGGTCCACAGGTACGACAGGTTCAGCACCCGCTTGACAATGAAAAACGCTTCTTGTCGGGTAAAGGACTGGCGCGGTAACCCGTAGGAGTACCCTTGGCTGTATCCAGGGTTTCCCCTTGCGTGCCCGTTTAGGGTGCTCCGTAGTCCCGTTTCCAGCCCCTTCCCATCAGAACCGCTCGTGAGGTTTTCCCTCAAGCGGCTCACCCAGTAGATTTCACCGAAAGGGTTATGGGTCCTGTCGGACTTAGCGACCACTTTCATGAATAGCTCTGCGCACTGGGTAAGGGGTGGATTTTCCAGTCCCAGAACAACCCCAGTACACCATAGAGATACTCATTACTCCACCGCCGCCAACCGACGCTGCACTTGCGCCGTCGCTTACGACGCGTCAGCAAGGTACGAACTTTCATCTCCACGTAATCGCGCACTTCGCTGAAGGCCCGACTCGCGTTACCAACCCGAAAGTAGTTGACCCAGCCCGCCACCGCCGCGTTGATTTGCGCAACAATCTCTTCCGCTGGGAGCGCACCCCCGGCGCGGATGATCTCGCGGATCTTGGCTTTGATGGCTTGGCGGGCCTTCTTTTTCGGCGTCATCAACATGAAATACCCTTGCCCGTCGCGTTTGCGCACCCGGCGCAGGTCAAACCCCAGGAAACCAAAGGCCTCGCCCTTGAGCGCGTCCACCACCTGCGTTTTCTCCCGGTTCAGCTCCACACCCAGCGGCGTCAGCTGTTCCTCGAGCCGTTGCAGAGCGCGTTGCGCCCAGCCCCGCTTGCTGTGGTGGCCACTGACGGTGATGACAATATCATCGGCGAACCGATGGTAGTTCACCGCCTCGAAGGGGCCTTCGGCCGTGTTGCGACGGATCGCCTCAAACGCCCAGTCCACCTCGTTCAAGTAGATATTGGCCGCCAGCGGGCTGAACGGCCCGCCTTGGGCCACGCCAACGTGACCGTCGACTTTGATGATCTGCTTGACCAGGTGCATCACCTGCGGGTCCTGGACCCGTTTGGCCATCTTATCCAACAGCACCGAGTGGCGGATCGTGTCGAAATAGCGCGACAAATCCACATCGATCACTGTCGTCATGCGCCGCAGCACACTGCGCCTGACTTCCGCCAGCGCGCGGTGTGGTGACCGTGCGGGCCGAAACCCGTAGGAGTTCGGGCAAAACGCCGCCTCGAAGATCGGCTCCAAAATCAGCTTCAGAGCCCCTTGTACCACGCGATCGCGAATACAAGGTATCGAGAGTATCCGCACCTTGCCGTTGTCCTTCGGTACCTCCACCCGACGGTTCGCCTGAGGTTGATACCGATCGGTCAGCAGCGCTTCACGCAGCTCCGCCAGAAACAGCGATAGCCCCCCCGCCTCGATGTCCTCGAACGTCTGGCCATCCAGGCCCGGGGCACCGCCATTCCGCTTGGCAATCTGGTACGCCTCTTCCAGGGTTTCGATCTTCGCCACGTGCACGAACATCCCCCAGAACCGATGGGTCTCATCAGACTTCGCCTTTCGGTATATCCGCCGTCGCAGTTCCTGTAGCCCAATAGGTGCCTTTATCATCTCACCCCTACCTCACTTTGTACGAACGTCATACCTACCGGTCCGGGCCCTTCCCTCCCGGCGCGTTTTGCTGCACGCCGATCCGCAGTACTACGACCCGATCCGCCACCCTGGTACCTACGCCTCCCTTTCCCACTCACGGTTATAGGAGACACCTCCTCGACGGGCTTTCCCCGCCGGGTACCGAGGGTTTCTCCGGTTGCCACATAATCCTTCGCATCATGTCGCCGCTGATACCCCGCCGGTGAGGGCCGCCGTCTCGGACTCATTTCGATCGGCCCTTGCTGCCTTCGCGCGTTATCGACCGTCTCGGCCACCGGAGTTCGTGTAACGAGGCTACTGCTACGTTCACTGCACGTTACAACCTGATGCGTTGCCGTACACCCACGGTGTACGTTGTCGGAGGGCTTCACCGTCTTGCTCTCGCGCCACGGCGCCTCCCAAGCTACGAGGCTTGAGTCTGTTAGCCTCGACCGGACTTTCACCGGCTGGACTATGTGCCCTTCTCCGGACACGCCAATTCGCCAGCGCCGCCGATACAGATCGGCCACCATTTCGGCCGGCAACACCGTCGGATCCACCACCCTGGTCAAATAGCGATACCAGTGCCGTTCGAAGCGCATTTCAACCAACCGCAGCGGATAACGGCAGCCCGCGATGGATACCAACCGATCGCGGATGAAATCGTTCTGTTCCAGGACCTGCGACACTCGGTAAGCGAGATTGGACTTGCTACGAGTGATCCAGGCCGCACTCCGGTCAATGACTTGCTCGAAAAAATCGAAGTCGTACAAGCCCCGATCAAAGATCCACAACGTCCCCGGGCGCGAGACCTTCAGCACCCGCTCTAGGAAGTTCGTATCGTGCGCTGGCGCCACGTCGGTGAACCACTCATAACGGGGTAAGCGACTGGCCAAGTCGATCACCGTACAATTCTTACCCGCCAACGTCCCCGGCGCCAGCTCCTCCAATGCCTTGAGCTTACGAAACAACGCCTCCAACGTCGAGCCGTCCACCACCAGCACCTCCCGAAACGACTCCCGCGCCCGCACCACCGACGCCGCCAGCGGCCGGCTCCGCTCGGCCC
>JBAPTW010000474.1:0-1721 GCA_049282355.1 Gammaproteobacteria bacterium
AGGCAGAACGATGGCTTGCATATTGGCGTACCAGTCCGTTTCCCGGAAGCGGTTCGTTTCGACGAAGACCTGGAGCAGGGTGGCCGCGCGCTGTTCCCGGCGGAGTTTCTCGCCGACGCGGGCGGCAAAGGCGGCGACCGCCTCAGAGAGCTCCTGGCATGACGTGACCGCTTGCGCGAACGAGCGGGAGCAGAGCGCCGACTGGCAGGGATCGCGGGTATCCTTGAGCGGCAGGCAGGCATAACCGTTGAGTTCCAGCACGGTGCGCAGGCCGTTGATATGGAGGATCTGCCGGATCCGCCGCGGATCGGCGGATTTGAGATCCCGCACGGTGCGGATGCCGAGCCGTGCGAGGCGCTCGGTAAAGGCGTGGCCGATGCCCCAGACCTCACGCACGGCGAGGCCGGCGAGCTGCGTGTCGAGGTCGGGCAGCCGGCCGATATCGAGCACGCCCGTCTTGGCGGGGGTCTTTTTGACGAGCTCAAGGGCGATCTTGGCGAGCGTTTTCGTCGGGGCGATGCCGACCGAAACGGGAATACCGGTCTGCTTGAGGACGGTGTCACGGATCGCTTGCCCGTAGGATTCATAGTCCTCCTCCGTCATCGCCGGGAGCAGGGCGAAGGCCTCGTCGATCGAATAGATTTCCATTTGTTCGGTGAACGGGCGAAGCGTGTTCATCACCCGGTCGGACATGTCGCCGTAGAGCTCGAAGTTCGGCGAGAAGAGCCGGACATGATGCTTGCGGAGAATGTCCTTGTATTTGAACGCCGGCGCGCCCATCGGGATCCCGAGCGCTTTCACTTCGTTCGAGCGCGCGATAAGACAGCCGTCGTTATTGGAGAGGACAGCCACCGGCTGAGATTCAAGCTTCGGCTGGAAGACCCGTTCGCACGAGACGTAAAAGTTATTGCCGTCGATCAGCGCGAACATGCGCACTGCGGGAGCAGGAAAGGAGGAAGGGGCAGACAGCGAAGGGGAGAACGACGGCAGCGCATCCGCCACAAACCGTTAGGTCCGAAAGGAATGAATGACGCTCGTCACCACGCCCCAGACGGTAAAGTCCATCTCCGCGGTCACTTCCAGCGGGGAGTACGCTTCGTTGGCGGGCACGAGGAACAGCCGGCCGCCTGTTTTCCGGATGCGCTTCACCGTAAACTCGCCGTCGACAACGGCCACGACGACCGCCTCGTCTTTTACCTCAAGCGAGCGGTCAACGACGAGGATATCGCCACCAAAGATGCCGGCGCCGTTCATCGAGTCGCCGCCAACCCGCACGAAGAAGGTGGCGGCCGGATGGCGGATCAGATGTTCATTGAGATCGATCTTCTTTTCGAGAAAGTCGTCGGCGGGACTCGGGAACCCGGCGGCTATTTTCGTGAGGAAAAGCGGGATCACCTGCCTTTTGCCCCGGCGATGGGCGGCAATGTCCGTGACGGAAAGCGAGGGGGCGGCAGTGTTCATATCGGCTAACGGAAATTTGGCGGAATTGTTTCATATCGTTGTCGCGGTGGCAACCGCCGAAACCCGTCACGGCGGTGGAAAAGTGGGGCTGCGGCCGCGGTATTCCGAAGCGGAAGTGATGAGGGGATGAAGACGGAGAAAACCAGGTTCTGTTGCAAAAACAGGCCACAATTTGGTAGAAACGCGGTTTCATCGATCAGGGATGACAAGGAGCGCATGGATGAGGCAGACCAACCCGTTCAAATGGCGGCACTTCGAAG
>JBAPTW010000475.1:0-1867 GCA_049282355.1 Gammaproteobacteria bacterium
TTATGGTCTAAAAAGCCGTTGTAAAAACTACCGCTTTTGCCCTAGTGACGCAGCGCCATTTTGCAGCGGCTTTTACGCTATCAACCGGGGCTTCGCCGCCAGTGCAAATTTAACCTGCTGAGAACACCAGCGCCGCCCCTTCACCACTATCTGGCCTTAGTCAGCCAGTCAATCGAGCGAGAAGTTATTCATGCAGCATCTGACTCATCACGAGCGCGTCGGAATGACCCATGCCTTGGTGGAACTTTTAGACGGCTGGGGCGTGGGTGATGGAGACAAGCTGAAGATCCTTGGGCTCACGGGAACCATCCGTAGCCGCACGTTTAAGCGCTATCGCGACGGTGCGCCCTTTCCCCTGGACTATCAGGTTTTGGAGCACGTGCAACACTTGGTCGGCATTGCCGATGCCTTGCGCACCACTTTCCCGCGCAATGCCGGTATGAGCGCCTATTGGATGAGGAAACCGAATCGCCATCTCAACCACCGCTCACCGCTCGCCGTTCTCATCCAAGATGGCTTAGCGGGGCTCACTCGGGTACGGGCGCATCTCGACTGCACTTATGCGTGGGATCTGACCGGCTCGAGGCATACGAGCACCCACAGCAGCTGACAAGCGCTTTCGACCTTTTCGGCTAGATCACCGCCGCTGCGGGATGCCTACTGACCAGCCACGGGCGAAATTGCGTCAGCAGCAGCAGCCCAGGAACAGCAACAGCGGCACACAGGATAAAGAAAGTCTCCCAACCGAGGATACTTGCAAAATAACCTGTAGGCGAAGCGACGATAACCCTCGGGATCCCCATTAGGCTCGACAGCAACGCATATTGCGTGGCAGTAAATTTCTTGTTCGTCAGATGCGCCATGAAGGCCACGTAGGCCGCCGTGCCCATGCCGGCACTCAGGTTCTCAAAGGTGATTACCCCGGCGAGCCAGGGCACGCTGTCGCCGGCTTCGGCCAAAAAAGCAAAGCCCAGCGTCGACAAGCTCTGCAGGATGCCGAAGCTCCATAGGCATCGGTAAATTCCAAGTCTGAGAATCAAAATGCCGCCCAATAGACTGCCAAAAACAGTTGCCCAGAACCCAAACAGCTTGACCACCGTGCCGATCTCGGTTTTCGAGAAGCCAATATCGAGATAGAAGGGCGTGGTCATGTGGCTGGCCATGGTGTCGCCGATCTTATAGAGCAAAATAAACAGCAGGATACGAAGCGCGTCCTGACGCTTAAAATAATCCTTGAATGGATCCACCACCGCCTCATAGAGAGTCTGTGGCGAGCCTTCGGCGGCGGTTGGCTCAGGGGCAAACAAGGTTGTCAACACCCCAATCAACATCACGCCCGCCATGAATAGGTACACCCAGGCAAAGGAAAAGCGATCGGCCAAAATGAGCCCGCCGCCAGAAGCCACTAGCATGCCGAGGCGATAGCCATTGACATACAAGGCCGCCCCGAGGCCGAGTTCCTCCTCGGCGAGCGCCTCGCGTCGGTAGGCGTCGATGACGATATCCTGGGTGGCGGAGAAAAAAGTGAGCAACAGTGCCGCTACTGCCAGTTCCAAGGGATATTCCCCCGGTCGCGCCTGCGCCAGGCCCGCGATGGCGAGCATGACAGCCAGTTGTGATGTCAGCAGCCAGCCCCGGCGACGCCCCAGAAAACTCGGCGTATAACGATCCAGCAGCGGCGCCCAGAGGAACTTGAGGGTGTAAGGCAGACCTACCAAGGCAAAAAGCCCGATAGTGCCGAGATCAATGCCCTCCTCGCGCATCCACGCCTGCAGAACCGAGCCGGTCAACAGCAGTGGTAGGCCGCTAGCAAATCCCATCGACAGCGCAACCCACATGCGGATTGAGAACAAGATGCGTAGAGTAC
>JBAPTW010000476.1:0-6740 GCA_049282355.1 Gammaproteobacteria bacterium
ATCGTCGTCACCCCGATCATCTCCGGGGCGGCCAGAAAACTTAACACCACCGCACTAAACAACAGCCAGCTGCGTTGCCGGGAAAAGCAACTTCTAAAGCTTTCTAAAGCGTGATATAGGTACCGTAGCATGGGTTCTCCTTGGGCTGACCTCTCGATTTATCAAGCGCCGAGGTAGTTTAGGGGAATCCATGCTCTTTTGGGCATGGCCGTCAAGGGTTTTTAGGGAGAGAACTTACGACTGACGAGTAACAATGCAGGAGACGGGTGCTGGCAGCAGGATGCTTGGTGAGGTTGTCAAGAAGTTGCTCGACAGTGGAGAGATCGTTGCACGGTACCCTCATGGGCGAGTGTTTTCCTATGAACCAACGTTCACCCCGTTGATTTCAACAAACCACAAACCACGAGTAGACGACCTCGGAGAAGGCTTGTGGCGGCGGTTGGTGCTAGTCCCGTTTGAATACACGATACCAACAGAGAAACGAAATGCAAGGTTCATCGACGAGGTGTTGAAGCCGGAGAGCTCTGGAATCCTCAATTGGTGCCTGCAAGGGGCAGTTGAGTACCAAGAGAACGGGTTAGATATACCAGTGAAGGTCAAGGTTGCAACTGAGGAATACAAGGACGAAAGCGACCTCGTCCAGCAGTTCATCGACGAGGAAATGGTTGCTGTGTTCGATAAACCTGCAAAAGAATTGTTAACAAAAGTCCATTCACGGTATGTCGCGTGGTGCAAGAGCAAGAACCGATACCCATACAGTGATATGGTGTTTGCAAATAAGCTCCGGGAACGTGGTGTCGAAGTAAGGAAATCAACCGACAACAAGTCGACGATGTTTGGGTATCAGCTGAACTCGAACATGATAGACCTTCCACAAACAAAATTCTAGAACACTAACGAACAGGCTTGATGTGTTGTATCAGTTCAGTGCAAAGGGGGCTTCGGTTGCGTTGTTTATTGCCAGATTAGGGAAAGTATGGTAATGATGGTGTTCTGGAAAAGTCTCTTGGGAAACGAGCGGTGCGTTTGGCTGCGACTGGTTCCTCCCATTATCGTCATTATGGTTCGAAGTATCGTTTGAAAAACAACCATAATGAGGTAACCTATTGCATAGTGGTGTCCTTTAAAGTAAGAATTATGGTAAGTATGGCTTCTTATATAAAAAAATATAATATATAAACCACCTATCTGCTGAACATGATGCTTATATATATAAAAAAATTATCTCAGAAAAACCATAATGGCCATCATACTGATACTTGATTGCGCCTAGACCTCACCTACTCAGATCGCATCAGTTGAACTCCTTGACCTCCTGAATTCCATTTGTTGGGGGTGAATCGCTGACAGGCGATAACACGAGCAGGCGTTAGGTGATGGTAAGGCGAGAGCCAAACAACACACCAACGTATCACGTTACCTGGGACGGCAATAACAGAGTTCTTGTTGATGAGTGGTACGAGGAGGTGGAGGAAGAACCAGTGGATGCAAAGATCATCAGCATGATGAGTGTGTGAGCTCTATATGGGTATCTTAATTCAAAGCCAACGGGAGACTGAGTGAGTTTTGAATAAACTTTAGCGGCCGCAATCAGCCGTTCTGGCTGGCTCACTGCTCAATGCGTAATGACTCGAGGCACACTTGCCGCGAACAGAGTGAATCCGATACGCATCCCGTGATTCAACGAAGCGTCTTGATGAAGCACCAATGGCCAGCAAGCTATGCGCCACAGACGACGACCCGTTAAATGCCTGGGTAGGCGGCAATGCATGAAGGTGAAACATTGATGGGTATCGAAGACAAGCATCTTGATGTGCTTCAAAATATTGAATTCGCGATTGTCAGTATCTACAAAAAACACGGTGACCTGCGCGATTCCAGTGTCATGCGCTCACTTGATGCATTGATAGAATGGTATCGTGCTGACGCCCGCGGACATACGCCCAAGGAACCTAGGTTGCCGGAGAAGGAGGCGCTTATCTTTGAGCAGGTGAAACTTATGTGCGAGATAAGACTCGGTCGAGAGGAAGTGACTGCCGAGCTGGAAAGTCTATCGGCAGGCGCCAAAACGGTTGATGATATATTGGCGTGCTTGAGGAAAATCAGGCGATCTGCTGATAAATGGAACAAGCGTGGTGGGAAACAGGGTTATCTGCAGTTTGTCTCCACTTACATAAAATAAGAAGAAAATCGGGGCATCAGTCGCCTGGCGAGACGAAGGCTATTGCGAGCACTGGCAACGATACTGGCACGGAGGCCAGCAAGTGCGGTATACAATGCCGTACCAAGCCGCGCAATGAACCTGTGGCATCGACAAGCGTTGGTAGGACAGCTTTTAAGGGCCGCCGCCGAGGCGTGTTGCCTGAGTGCCCTACCTCATCGCCAGCTTAGCTGAAGCACATCGTCCTGAAAGGGAGGCAGTATCTGCAACGGGTCGTTTCCGGCCAACTCCGGTTAGTCAACATGCCCCTGCCAAACAGCAGCATCATGCTGTAAGCGGACGACTGCAGCACTCGGCAGAGCCCAGGAGCAATCCTACGCATAGTGTGCACTCCTGTCAGCCCTTTCTGGTTATCTTGGATATACGTAAGTGTTCACGGTGATTATTGCGTCCTTTCAGGATGGACCGCTGCCGGATGGGCACGGAAATCGGGCGTTCTGTCGAGGTTCACTGAAGCCAACTATGCTGGGGTTCCTTGATTTACGCCGTGAACGGTTACGATATACTGGCACAACTTTCGGTACATTGAAGTGTCAGTTTCAACCCGTTAGCTCACAAAAGAAAGGGAGCGGGTCATAATATGTCTGAGCCCATGTGGCACAAGCAAGGGGAAACGTTGAGTCATAATAATGCTTGTAAAGAATATGGTCTTACAGAAAAGCAAATAATAGACGCGATTAGGCAAGGAAAATTGCAATACAAGCAAAACTATGCTCACGGAAACCCATATTTCCGGCTACTCAAGGAAGAGGTTAAAATGCTCGCTCAAGAATTACTCGGTGCCAAAGGTGCAAGTGAACAGGCGATAAAACATCAATTGGCAACCATTAGCAAAGAAATCAATAGCCTTAAGCGAAGACTGGCCACCCTCGAAAAACAAAGAAGTCAGTTATTGCAAAAACGGAACAATGAGAAAGTCTAACAAGAAAATCCACTCACCCCATCATGACTACGACGCGGTTTTGATCGGGCGATTTATGACGTTCGTGAATGACTGTTGTAGCTGATGAGGACCTTCGAGGACCAACCCGCGAATGACCGGACCGGGTCGTGACCTGCCGTCGTTCACGATTCAACGTCGCCCGCAGCGATTGGGTAGTGTCGGGCGGGGCTGTCTCTCCAATCGCGCCTCTTCGACCTTCGAAAACGGCAGCTCGGCCATTCAGGAGAGTGTAATGTGGTTTCGGGTCGATGACTTCGGTTCGTGCTGCGGATCCCCTGGAGTTCAACTCCCGGCCTCACGTGCGGAAGGTAGTCCCTCGCGTGCAGGCCATCCTTGTCCCGTTCTCATCTCGAGGTAAACTCCCCGTTGTACTTTGCACACTCCGTGACATGGTCACGTTCTATCATCGCGGCGATCTCGGCGTCATCTTTGAACACCTTGATGGTTGGAACCTTGAACTTTGTCTTCCTCCATCGTTTCATACTCTCGAAATTCACGAGCAGCCGTTGCCCGGTGGTGTCGTCATCGACGATGAAAATCGGACGTCGGTTCCACTTGATACCAGGAAAGATGTCATGCTTCCTCATCTCATGAGCCGGAGGCAACGCAGCCTTGATCTGGGCAATGAGTTCGTCCGCATACTCCATCCAGATCATCTCCCATGGCCATTTGATTTCTATCGTGTCTTTCATCTCTCTTGCCGACAACAACGCGCACCGCTTTACTCCGAGTACAGGAGAAACCAGGGCTGAGCCGTAGGCGCACCTTTCGATCTCCTTTAGTCGGCGGCGCCCAGAATCAGCGTACCCGTTTCGGTGAAGGATGGCGAGAGAAGGGAACAAGATGAGCTCGGGGGAACCCGCGTCATATCTCCACCACGTGCGCGGCCGCCTGCGATTGGCCAAGGCTCCCAGCCAGATAGGTGCAGGTGAATGAGTGCTTATGCTGCACTGCGGGCGTTCAGAGAAGGAGGCGCGACAGGCCGCAATGAGTCGGTTGCTCTCAACCGGCTCCATCCGGTCCAATCACATCGCTTGACAGGCAGGAATTGGGCAACCGACCCTCGTGCGCCTGTCGAGCTGAGCGTTGCTGTCCTCCATCTACAGCTTTAACATGAGACGCAAACGCGACTTGAAAGATTGCTGTAGCTGCGGGCATAGAAGTCCCTGGACTGGCGCGGTGTCCCCTGGCTTTCAGTTGATGTATGGGGAACATCGGCGGTCGCCTCATCTGCGAAACCGACCTCGAGCGGCTGATCAGTCGATTATCCCGCTCGACGCCAGCGCCGAAACGGCTCGCGAGGCATTGAAGCATGGAGTGGCACGTCAGTCCTCAGGGGCTGAGGCGAAGCGTTTACCGACTATTACATCGTTGAAATAGCGTTCGGGAAAAGAGTTTCGGGAAAAGAGTAAAGAGGTGATTGGTGAGACCAAAGGTCATTTCGTTGAAATTCCTCTCGGCCTCGGGCGAGCCGGTGGGCTACCTCATGGTCGAGACGAATGACGAGGTATTTGCGAAGCAAATTGCCCATCAGTGGGGCGAGAAGAGATTGAAGACACCGTTCGTCAGTGTGGAGGTTCACCAAGGCACTTTGGGTTCGCCTGAGCAAGACTCAGAGACATTTCACGGAGTTCCAGTCTGGGAGCTGCCCTTCTGACGACGAGAGACGATTTCTCGACTGACTGAACTCAAGCGACTTCGAAGCATAATGGCACGCCGTCTCGTTCTGCTCCAGTCGGCGATTCCGATTGCACCTGATTCGGCTCCCAGTAGAGGCGATGAAACAGGTTACGGTCAATTCTTACCGGCAGGACAAATACTATCCCCGTGTTGTGCGAGCGGTTGGCAAAATCCTTTCTCGTTCAAACGTGATTGCACCAGTCGAGGTTTTGATGGAGATGGGAAACCTGACTCAGAAGAACCACGAGGCGTGGCATCGCGGCCACGTTCCCTATCTTGAGCGTGTCTTCGAAGGGAGTCTGTCCAAAGCTAATCGCATCCTGCGCATCATCGGTTTTCATGTTCACGACTTGAATATGCGCCCAAGACGAACCGTTTACCACCAGTGGGGTAAAGGCAAAGGCCGAATCTTGCGGTTCTCGAAGTCAGGAAATGAAAGCGTTGAGGAGGCCTATTCCACGCACTATGTTTGGAATCGGTCCGTGGAGAAGAAGCGGCAGGTTATTGAACAGTCAATCCGCGAACAAAGCAATGGAGAGTGACTGGCAAAGGCCGCATTCACCCCTCACTTGGCCTCTTTCGGCACGTCAACGCTGTCGGTGGGCCAGATAGTGCAGGACTCGAAGGCATAGATGAGAATCTTTCTCACAGGTGTGAGCTGCGTTGGAAAAACCACAGTCGGTGAAAAAGTGGCCGCATTGCTTGGCTGTCCGTTTTTTGACCTTGACCATGAGATCGAGCGTTTTTTCTCCATGCCTATTGAGCGCCTCCAAAACAAGTGTTTGACTATGTACTCCTTTCGACAGGAAGCCTCTAAGGCCTTGAAGCAGCTACTTGAGCGAGAAGAGTGTGGGGATGCCGTGATTGCCCTTCCACCCAGTGGGCTTATGGACAACTACTGGCGCGTGCTGAAGCGAACGAACGGGACAATCGTTGTACTTACTGACGAGGCGGCAAATATCTTGAAACGGATTACATTCTACGACAAAGATTCCAACCCCATTGAAAAGCATGTGACGGAAAAAGAAAAGCCGCTTTACCTGAAAGAGATAAAGAAAGATATCACGTATTTCAATCGAAGCTATAGAAGAGCAGATCTTTCGGTACAGATATCAGGGTTAGGTCCGGAGCAAGCAGCGAAAAAAGTTAAAGAAATGCTGGATGAGCATTGGCAAGAGGGGAATCGTAACCGAAAGGAGCGGCCCGAACAAAGGGCTGCAGTGGACTGATAAACTTGCCGCTGAGCCTGAGAGCCTGAGCACTAAAGGCCCGGCCTGCGTCCAGGATAATGTGTGAGAACCATGGCCTAGCTGTGTCTGAGGAAACATTCTCCAAGTTTTCAATTTGTATGTGGCAGTTCTGCAGTTTGGCTCACTTGGGCAGGAATACCGCCTGAATCAGATAGCATTTGTCCCACGCAGCGTCCTCGCTCGGAGTTTTCATGCAGTCTTGGTCCCTTCCGGACCATCGCTGACGTTTACTTTTAGCAGAACGCGAAATTGTTCGAAAACCGAACCTTTCCTGGCCCTGAGCAAAGCCTTGCGGCATCCAGCGGTACAGCGACTGTTCCGAGATCCCGGCCCGCCGTGCGATCTGGGTCGCTGGTTCTTCCTTACTCAACAACCGCAAAACCAGCTGCGTGCGCTGATCCGCTGTCAATGTCGACTTCTTCGGCATCGCCTTCTCCTCTTCGATACTTCAAGTATCACTTAACTTCGTGTCCGAAGAAATCGGAGCTATACACACTGCTGAACCGCTGAAGTGCTGAGAAATCCAGCCATGTGGAGCCACCTGTGAGGTACTGCTGCTAAGTCGTTGCTTCTTATGTGAGTTGTGCACCACCTTTGCTCGATTGTCGAGCAGGCTGTACTCAGTGTGCCATCACTGCAGGCTAGT
>JBAPTW010000477.1:0-3293 GCA_049282355.1 Gammaproteobacteria bacterium
ATCGTCGTCACCCCGATCATCTCCGGGGCGGCCAGAAAACTTAACACCACCGCACTAAACAACAGCCAGCTGCGTTGCCGGGAAAAGCAACTTCTAAAGCTTTCTAAAGCGTGATATAGGTACCGTACCATGGGTTCTCCTTGGGCTGACCTCTCGATTTATCAAGCGCCGAGGTAGTTTAGGGGAATCCATGCTCTTTTGGGCATGGCCGTCAAGGGTTTTTAGGGAGAGAACTTACGACTGACGAGTATTCAAGAGAGGAGGAGGATAAGGAATGCCAGACAAACCAGCGAAGAGTATTTATCAGTTAAAAGTGACGTTGGTTGGAGCAAAACCGCCGATCTGGCGGCGGATTGTTGTGCCGAGTGATATTCGGCTGAGTGATTTGCACATGGTCCTGCAAATCGTGATGGGTTGGGAAAATGCCCACCTTCATCAGTTTGAGGCCGGCGGAGTTACGTACGGCACTCATGATGGTGAGTTCGGCATGGATATGGAAGTTGAGGATGAGAAGAAGTGCAAGTTACATCAGGTGTTAAGAACCGAAAAAAACGCCATGAAATATGAGTATGACTTCGGAGACTCATGGGAACACAAAGTAGTGCTTGAAAAGATTGTGCCATATGACAAGGATCGCGAGTTGCCTCGCTGTATAGCGGGAAAGCGGGCCTGCCCGCCGGAAGATTGCGGCGGAGTTTGGGGATATGAAGAAATGCTCGAGCTGTTGAAACATCCCGAGGATCCGGAGCACGAGGAAAGGATGGAATGGCTTGGGGGCGAGTTTGATCCGGAGAAGTTTGACCTTGGCGGCGTGAATCTGGAGCTTATTGGATACTTTGACTGAGAATTTCTAGAGAGTACTCGAATTCAGCAATTCTCATTTTGGCCTGAGAAAGTGAAACGCTTCCCACAAACCGACCAAGTCAGCTCCATTTTCCGGGCTGTATTCCCACTGCTTGGCCTGTAGAGCGCATTTTCGCGTCAGCGGCTCCATCAACAACGTCAAAATGAGAATTGCTGACTTGATCATCGAGCCTCACGCTCCGTCGCCTCGATGCCAGCTAGCTAGGGCCGGCATTGCCTCCTACGTCCGCTGCAGAACCACCTCCGAAAGCAATGGGTCATGATACGTTCGGCGTTGCCACGGCGACCGGAGTCCGAACTCCTGGTTCGGCCAGCCCCGAGTCGATTCCGGAGCGAGGAACCAAATGAGGGGCTCTCAGCTGGGCGGATCCATGCCCTTGGCCCCACGAGAGCCGCAAAGTTCCGATAAGATGCGCCTTTATGTTCCTCCTAAGTCCGCATCGGCCCGCATCATCCCTCACGAGCCCTATCAACGGGGTTGGATGCCAGTTGCCTTCCCACCACCAATACCATAAGGCCAACCGTTCTCGGTTGGCCTTTTTCATTGCGGGATGCCGCGGGTTCGCGGGGGCTCGTGCGGGTTCTTGCGGACTTCGGGGATCGGCCCACCACGCCGTTTCAACCCGTATTTCGCTCTCTCCGGGCCATTCTTCTCTCCTGGTCGGTAGCGTGCCGGTGGGCGAAGTCCGCAAGCGGCCAAATTTCTGCCGTTGCAATTCAGATAGTTACGCGCGGACGATTCAAGCGGTTGGATGGCAGCATTGGTAGGCGGTGGAAACCGCTCCGAACCAGCGAGTGGAGGATGCGCAAGAATTCGATGACGCCACGATAAGAAAAGAAGTATTTCGCACCTTCACTCTACAGCCGATGCAGGCATTGTCTACCGCTCAGCAAAGGCCGCCGCGACCTCCGTCAACCTTTGAGACTGTTACCCTAAATCGAACCGAGCCCATTTCTATGGCTCTGAAATGCCAAGGTCTCTGCAGATCTTTCGAGCCATCAGCTCTTTTATTTCATTGTGACGCGGAACTGTGGCCATATCACCAGTGCGTCCATTTTTCCATATGGAGTGCCGCCCTCCTTCTCGTAACAACTCGCAGCCATTTTTTGATAAGTGTCTTACTAATGCGCTGCGTTTCATATTGTTAGTGTTATTTCTTCAAAATCATTTTCCGCTTCCTTACGCGCCTCCTCGCAGCGAAGCTCTAGAATGTCTTTGACAGCCTCTTTTAGGCTGATAATTAATTCTTCCTTTGTTTTTTCTTGCGCATTGGCGCCTGGGATCTCTTCAACCCACCCCACCCACCAATCGCCATCTCTTTTGACAATTGCTGTAAATTCAGCCTTCATGTTCTTTCACCTTGTTTGCCATGCTTGCCATGCTTGCTCATAGGTAACTGGCAACCCGCGGACCACGCGTCGGCACAAGCACAAGCCCGGCGGGGCGCGCGCAGCACAGCATAAAACCAGCAGTTCTTCAAGCGCCGTGTCCCTTGCTGCCAGTTCCTAGAGCCTAATTTCACCAGGATACGTTTTTCGAGGCAGTCAATGTTTGCTCCAGCGCGCATCTGGATGGTGTGTGCGCTCACCTCAAGCGCCTGATCTTCTGCCATCCCTCCGAGGCCAATGTTCTGATGAACTGTCGCGGACTATGGTAGCGTTCGGCCGCCGCTCAAAGCCAGGCTTTACTTGCGCCAGCCGGACAAATGCCCGAAAACGTGGACGATGGCCTGAAACGTTACCCATGCCTTTGGAGATTTGGTTGTAGTTCGGTCGCCTCCCCTCCACCAGTTAACTCCAGATAAGCCGTGATATCTCACGGCTTATCTGGACACCGGTTCTCCTTGACACCATCTTTTCACCAGGCCGTTGACCGTAGTCCACCCCGTCCGGGCTTGTGCCGGGAAGCATGCAGACCGGCTTCCACCCGTGGCTCAAAATTTCGTCGGTGCCGACATTCGGCATCCACTTCTTCAGCTCGGTGGCCGCACCGCTATCGTCGAACGGGTTCCCAGGCGCATTGATAGTGGTTTCACTAATTCCACGAGGTGAGGTCGATCGGCTCAAAATACCCCTCATCCTCGACCGGGAGCACCTCGGTTACCCTGGTTTGACTGCCGGCAGCAGCTTCTATCGAAGGAACGGTAAGGGTCACCAGCGGTTCGTTTGCGTCCGGGCCCCGCGCGCCAGGGCTGTCTAGTGGACACACTGGACACTGTTGCCGATCGGGCGTATCGTACGCCCCATGCAACTGTTCGGGCGGACATTCACCGGCGCGATCGTCGAGCGCGTGCGGGCCGCGGTCAGCGAGCCGGGGCTCACGCGCAGCGCCCTGTCGCGGCGGGTGTGCGAGTGAGCAGGAGCACGGTATTTGATGGCGAGATTTTCACCGTCAATGATGGTCTTTCGTTTTGAAGCATAGGCAAGTG
>JBAPTW010000478.1:0-1966 GCA_049282355.1 Gammaproteobacteria bacterium
CCACTGCGCTTTCATGACGTCACCTGCTGGGCTGAATCAGTTGGTAATGTGATTGTGTAAATTATAACCAACAGGTAACCACTTGGTTTCAATAACTAGGTACGGATTATCATTAGCGGGACTATACCAGGAGCCGCCACGGAACACGCGAAAGCGGCAGTCGTCCGTTTCCCATGCCGAGCCGTCCGTCGGCGCGCCTTCGTAATTGTCATGCCAACAGTCCTGCACCCATTCCCAGACATTGCCTGCGGTGTCGTGTAACCCGAAGGGGTTGGCCTCGAAGGATCCCACGGGGGCGGTTTGCTTGTTATCCCACTGACTGCCGCAACCGCGACAATTGGCGCGGTGACGCCCGATATCATCCCCCCACCAATAGCGGGTCTCGGTGCCTGCGCGCGCCGCATATTCCCACTGCGCTTCGGTGGGCAGCCGATAGCGTTTGCCCGTTTGCTGAGAAAGCCACTCGGTGTAGGCGGTGGCGTCTTCCCAGGAAACCTTGATCACCGGCCGATGGTCCCGCCCCCAATGCTCGTCGTCCGGGAGCGCACGGCCCGTTGCCCGAGCAAATTGCTCGTAGTCATCAAAGGTGACCTCATACTTCCCTATGGCAAAGGGCCGGTCAATCGTCACCCGATGCCGTGGGAATTCGCTCCCGTAAGCCTCACTGTCCCGTGCCTTGTCCGAGCCCATCCAAAACGCACCCGCCGGGATCACCACCATCTCCGGCACCGCGGCGGTAGCCGATTGGGCATTTCCCGCCGGCTGTGGCCGTTCCACGGAGGTGATGGCCGTGGTGTCCCGCCCGGCCCATTGGTCGCGCAAGGCAACCAATCGAGGATGCTCCGGATTGACGGAAGCCATCCGATCGAGATAGGTCTTCGCCCGCGTGAATTGCTTTCGGCTCAGGGCGTGCTCGGCCCACTCGGCGTATTGATCGACCACGCGATCGAGCCCGGCCAAGGCTTCTGCGTTGCCGCGGTCGAGCTTCAGGACCTCCAGGTAGCAATCCACCGCGTTGCCACCCTGACCGGTGGTGAGGCGGTTCGCCTTCAGGTGGGTCGCGCATTCGCGCAGCAACGCGTGTAGGCGCGCTGGAGGCGCTTTTGTTGCGCTTGGTTCAGGCGCAGAACGCTTCACGCTGGCTCCCGAAGCAGGGCTCTTCTCGGGGGAGACCACCGCCAGCGGGATGCCGCTCCCGAGATCGCCGCTTCGATCCGGCAGCTGATTGCCCTTCGTCTCCTGGATCACCCGAGGCACCACGTAAAGAAACGCTTCCTCGGCATCGACAATGCCATCCTTGTTCTTATCCGCTTGGGTGGCATCTTCTCGGAGGGCGCGCAAAAGATGATACGTAAACACCCCATGACCACTGCCCCATTTCTTGTCTTCTTGAGAGAGTTGATAGCCAGAGCTCGACGTTAAGGTCACGACGGTCTCATAGGACTCGCCGAGCTTTTGCAGATAGCGGTTAATGGCATTGAGTCCTCGGGCCACGCCCTTCGATCCCATCGCGCCGCTATGACAGGCATCGGCAATGAGCAGCACACGCTCGGCCTTGATCTTCTCGACCCAGCGGCGCACTTCCCACATCGAAATGGCCGTGCTCGGCAGCCTATCAAGATCGGCGTCGTAGGGAAGAAAGTAGAAATCCTCAGCATCGCGCGGATCGGGCAGGCCGTGGCCGGCGAGAAAAATCACCACGTAGTCCTCGGGCTGCACGGCCCCAAGAAAAGTGCCCAAGGCGTCTCGGATATTCTCGGCCGTCGCTTTCCGGTTTGGCAAAAACCGAAGGTGATCGGAAGCAAAGCGGCCGCCTCTGGGGGTCGTGAGAAACTCTTTGAAAGCCTCGGCATCGCGATCAGCAAAGCGCAGTTTCAGGCGCTCATCATCATAGTCGCTCACACCAATGACCACCGCCCAGCGCTCGCCGCTGAAGGTGGCGGCGCCGACTGGCGAAAGAGGAACC
>JBAPTW010000479.1:0-3278 GCA_049282355.1 Gammaproteobacteria bacterium
CTGCTCGCCCTTCGTGATGTTGATGTTCTCCATGTACTCGATCGGCAACCGTTTGCGCTTTAACCACGCCGTCACTTGCGCGAGAAACTTGTTCCGTTGGATTCCGCCTTTACCGGCCGGCACGCTCTCATCGTACACGTTGCGATACACCGCAAATAACGTTTTCCCACTGATGTACGTGAAGTTCTCATCAAAGAAGATTGCTTCGCACACCTCTTCAAATGGACCCTTCTGCGCCCGTATCAAGCCGGTGTAATCCTCGCCATGGAGCCCGAGCGGACACCCCGCATCTTTCCATTTCTCAACAATATGATGCAACCACTTCGCAACCTCGTTCTTGTCTTTCAGGACCTCGTCGATGCCGTGATTGCGAAGCCTAAACACCTCCTTGACCTTTTCGTCACTTGAATCCTGAGCGAGCAACTTGTCGGGGTCAGCACCGACCTCGAAGTAATCCGAGATCACTTCGAGCAACGTTTTCTCGACCTTGACGATGCTCCACCTGCGATCACTGCCATCGCCCGCGAGGCGAACCGCCCCCAACACATCGTTGCCACCGGCGAAGTACAGTGGGGTGTTATCGGCGACGTACTTTGGCCCGTACTTCTCGTTAATGTTGACCGTCGGGTTCAGTGCCACGCGTTTCAGCCGGTTCATGTTCGCGTTATCGACAACTGCTTCATCAATGAACACGGCGGTCTTCCCAACAATCAAGTCATTGAAGGTTCCCGTTACCTCCTCCATGTTGATCACCGACACCTGATGCTCGCCGAAGATGTTCCCGAGCACAACGTCGATCAGCACGTTCTTACCGACCCCGCCCTCGCCAAAGATGATCACGCATGGAATCAAGAACTGCTCTGGATGAAGGTACTTCCACGCAATCACATGCTCGAGGTGGTCGATGTTCTCTTGCTTCCCCCCGCCAAGGCTGTAGAACAAGATGTCGAACCACTCGCTGTATTCACCCGGCTGTGGTTTCAGCCACCGTTCGGTGCTGAGCTTATTCAGCACATAATCCGGTTGCGGTCGAAAGCTGTTCGCAACATCGCGATACATGCGCTTCTTGTCTTCAAGCGCCTGCACGAACAGTTCCCGAACGCGCTTGTCTTGCAGCTGAGGCAACCGCTCGGTGATCGCCTGCGGCTTGTAGTTACGCCACTTGTTCTCGTTTGGGAAGTACTCGATGTAGCAGTTCGCCGTCAGCACGAAGTATAACTGCTCTTGATCGAGCATCCGGCAGAAGTAGTCGTAGATTTCTGCCGCCTTGTCCTCTTCTTCCTGCTCCTTTTTCTCGAGCAGCCGCATTGTTTTCTGCTTCGTTTCAATCCGTGCCTCGGTCGACGCAATCTTTTCTTGGGCGCTCGCGATCTTGTTGCTGAGCGTGACGCGGCGGCTGCTCTTCTTGTCCTCGCTCAAGTCCTTACGATCGGCGAGTTGATCGCGCTCTTGCTCGAGCTGCGCGAGCGTTTCTTGGTGCGTGCCGAGGATGGTTTGTAGCTTCTCGATCGTCATCTTCGTGCCCTCCCTTTACCGCCGCTTCCAAAACGGCGTTCTCAGCGCCCGTTTCTTGTGCGCGTCTTCGTAGCGCGTGTACGCATCTTCCACCTTCTTGACCGCTTCGGCTTCATCAAACGGCGGTTGACACAACCGTGCGGCTGCTTTCACAAAACCGATCGCGATTCCAAACGGCACCTCCTTCGCACGAAGGTGGCACGCATACTTGTAGAGATGCGCATCTCGCTCGCCCTCCTCGAGCCCGGTCATCACCCTTGTGAGATCGAGCGGCTTGCCTGAAGAAGGGATGGAGGCCGATGTCAGCTCACGAACCCAATCGAGCATCTCACAAATCGGAAGGCTCAAGTCGTTCCAACGGTATTCAATCCATTCTCCATTGATGTGCCGCGCGGAAGGGGCCACAACGACCTGACCGCCGGTGCCTCTCAAGTCGACACCCGGCAGCACACCGGCGGTTGTTTTCACCGGGTGTGCCTCGTCCCATTGAAAGACCAGGTGCACACCACCAGTCGGCGTTTTCCCCGCGAGATGCTTGTCGGCATCAAAAACGAACCGCTCGCCGAAGTGCTCTGCCAACGCATGAACCCCGCTCACACCGTCCTTCTCGTCACAATCGACGACAAAGATCCCGCTCTCGGCACCGGTGGCAATCCCAATGTTGGCGTTCGGATACCTCAGCCACCAGTTGACGATTTGCTTCTCATCGGTCGTCGCCAACTCGGTCCAGCGTTCGATCAACGGCTTCTTGTGCTTACTGACCGGCAGCACGCGCCAGCGTTTGTCGAGCGCATAGTCGATCGCGCTCTCGAGCATCCGTTGTTGCAGCGGGTTCAGTGGTTTTGTGTTCATCTTCAATTTTCTCCACACAAAGCGCCCTTCCTGGGAACCAGGCGCTACTCTGGCGGCAATGAAGGTCGAGGTGGAAGGGCGGTGGTGAAAATCGTTACACCGGGATTGTCTTCATGGCACTTGTGTTCGGTTTTAGATCGTGTAGCGCAGCGACCGATGAGGGTATTTATGCGAACAATCCCGGTGGTGTGGTTCTGAGAGAGCGCGGATTAGAATTCAACAAGCTCATTGCGCTTTTCTTCGTTGATCTTTTCTGTATGGGTTTCGGTCAGTCTTTTCTCGACCGCATCACAACACTGACGAACGACAGCGCTGATCCGTTCTTCCAGCTCGTGTCTCACTCGTGCAGCGTACTCGCCCCGGTGGATCGAGAGCTGAGCCTCGGCCGCGCGTGCCCGTTTCGCTATCCGCGTCGAGGCTTTCTTGTTCGCCTCCTCGGACAGGATGCAATACCGCTTCGGGGGCGCCCACTCGTCACAAACCGACCTCGAATCGCCCCAAAATGCCTGACGCACGTTGTCCCACATATCAACGACGACGGCCAACATTGGTGGCGTGCACCCCTCATTGATGTACAACATCAGGTAATCTTCATAGCGAAGCGGACGCTCGTGTGTAGGCGACTGCCGGATGACCTTCTTCGCGTTTTGTTCGATGCAGGCGACGATGTCGCTATCCAACACCGCCCGCTCGACATCGCGGATGACTTTGCAGACACAATAGCGAATGGCATCGCGTCGACTGAGCAACAGCGCTCGGCCAATCTTGCTCCCCACGACCGTGCCATCGCCCCAGTAATCCAAGTCAATGTCCCTGGCTTCAGTTGCGGTTCTTTGGACCCATTGCCACAGTCGAACGAGCTCTTCGCACCACGCCCTCCCTGGCTCGTCAAACCGGATGTCATAGACCGC
>JBAPTW010000480.1:0-9593 GCA_049282355.1 Gammaproteobacteria bacterium
CGAAGCCGCTTGCAACCGTTCACACTGTTCCAGTATCTTTCTAAGTCCCTGGCTATGTAGCTCAGTTGGTTAGAGCGCGGCACTCATAATGCTGAGGTCGGTGGTTCGAGTCCACCCATAGCCACCAAAATTCATGAACTTACCCCACTCCATCGCGACCGCCGCTGACGCAACGTGACGTAAACACCGTCTTGCACTCTGATGCTGGTTCGACGTCTCGATTGTCGAGCAGTGCGAGCGCGCCCCTTGCGCTTTCCGGTGCAAGGTGGGCGTAGCGCTCCGTCACGACGATCGAGCTGTCTCAGCACCGCCTTCACCGTGGCCAGCGGCACGTTCCTCATCACAAGCCAGCTTACACAAGTGTACGGCAGGTCATGCGGGCGAAGTCAGTAATACCCGTTCGGCAACACGCCGGGGTAAACCCCTCATCTCGCCGCCTTCGCGTAGCGCTTGAACCCGCGTTTCTACCTCGACACGATTCACAGCCGATTGCTCGTCGCTGCGATCTCCGTCGGGCAGCGGCCTGACCGTTACCTCTGCCTGGCTGAAGAATCTTGCCAATCAGAAAGCGTAAGGCATGCTGGTTCCCTACTAACCCGATAATCTCGACCCCCTGTCTAGGGCAGTGGAACATATAGAGAAGAATATCGCCATGAATAAAGTGGCGCGCCGCTGAGTTTTGCCGTTAGGTGCTTTTATCACCGAGGAAGAATGAGGAAGAATAATGAAGCTCAAAATCCTTGTGCACCAAGCAGAAGAGGGGGGTTGCTGGGCTGAAGTCCCCGCTATTCCTGGTCGTGCCACGCGAGGGGAAACGTTCGAAGAGCTATTGACGAATTTATACGAAGCGGTGGAGGGTTGCCTTTCCATTGACGTGCAGGACATTCCGGTAACAGACAAGGACCAGGTCCTGGAGATAGCTGTTTAAAATTTGTCAGTGGCAAGGAGTTTGCGCGCTTTCTGGAACGGCACGGCTGGGAGCTCAAGCGGGTACAGGGCAGCCATCATATCGATGCGAGGCCAGGCAACCCAGCGCGGATATCTATGCTAATTCACATGGTACAGCCCCTTGAAGATTGGGTTTCTCAAGCATCGGATGAAGCTGGCGGGCATTGATGAGAGCGAGCTGTAAAGTTCAGTATCTCTAACGAGTGCTTGCAGCCAACCCGCCTACCGTCCGCGGTGCCCATTGTTTCGTGGTGTTGTTCACCTTCTGCAGTGTCTGTCGTTTGGCGCTCCGTCGCTCGGCGGTCGGCTGAAGCTCGGCGTTATCCCGCAGGAAGCGGTACCGCCTGCTGATAGGGTGTGAAATGGATTTCGAGATCCTTGGAAACGTCAAGGCCGTCGAGACGATAGCGACCGGTACCGGTATACGAGAACGGGCACGCCTTCGGCGAATCTATGGCCGAGGTCGATGGCGAAAGCGGAAAGGCGTTGCCGAGGTTCGACTTCGGGACGCAGCAGTCCGCACAGCCGAGCTGCATTGGTATGAGGCGACTGGGCTCGGGAAGTTTGAGTTCAAGATCAAAAGGTATCTGGAGTGAAGATGATGGCGAAGGCACGGCGTAAGCGGGCGGGATTCGCGATCTGCGTCAAGAATGACGGTTACGAGGCCTCGCTCGAACGACGCAAGATTTACGAAGTCCTCAATGACTCGGATGCTGCAGCGCATCAGCAAGTACGCATCATTGACGAATCCGGTGAGGACTATTTGTTCCCGGCAGAATTCTTCGTGTCCATTGAGTTGCCAAAGCGAACGGAGCGGGCCGTTATCGAAGCGGCATAATCGGGTACAGGGAGCGTTTAACTACCAGTCCCCACACTACCCTGCATGCCGGTCTGCTTGAGGCGCGGTTCACGATGAGGGAGCACACGGCCACCTCAAACTGCGTCTACGGGTTCCCTCCGCGCTTCGCGCTCCGGCGGCCCGCTTAGCTTAATCGTTAGGCCACGAGGGCAAAGCACACATGATTGATGGATCCCGGTACACGCACACCAATTCTATCGCACGAGATTGGAGAGCCTTAGTGTCGTTTCGCATGGCTATGTTTGGTTGTGAGGTTGTGCCACCCGAACGACATGACTCAGATGCAGACCTTGAAGCGGGAACAGGGATACCGGACTCAACTCGCTCTGGTGTTCATCTTCGTTTGCCCTGGCCCGGCCTGGGCGGTCCAATGCGTGAGATATCTACGTACTCCCGACCAGCGGATAGGGACGTGCCGAAAGTCAATCGGCCTGGGCTGACACACTTGGCATTTCAGATGACTTCTGCAGCAGAGCTCGTGCATCCATTGTAGAGGCTAGTGGCACTTCGGTTGGAGAAATTGTTACTTTGACAACGCTTGCCGGAAGATGTGTATTTGCGGCGCGTTCGCTTATGCTAGGAGAGGTCGTGCCGGCAAATGGCAGGCTGAACGAAACCTAAGCGCCTGACTCGATGTTGACTGACAATAATGCTGGGGATTAGTAAATCGTCGGTTTGAGCCCATTAGAGGCTTGATATAGAAGAAATGCTAGGGCAAGCACCTAGATCAGCACTACAGACACTTTCACCAACTATCGCCCGAGCCAATCAGACACTTGGGAGCGTCCAACCCCGCAAATTCGATAAAATTAAGATCGACTTGCGGAAGTCGGGCTAATCTGTGGTGTTGTTTGCGAGAGAAAATCAAGCAGCAGGCCGAACCCGCTCCGACGGTTCACAGAACCGTCCGGCTCTACTTTGCGTTGACCCAAAATCGGTCAAGCGTTACTGTGCGGCCTGCGAAGGTATGATCGTCTGATTGCACTTCACCAGGTCATCACTCATCGTGGCTGACCTCTACTATCTAAGGATTCGTTCCAACGCATGATGACTAACACGAAGCGAGTGATGCTAATTCACGTCCGGGATCCTCAGTTCTACGCTATCCAGCAGGGGGCCAGATCCCCCAACGGCAACCGGCAAGTAATGGGGTTCCCGCCTATCGGTGTGATGCTGCTTTCGGCCGTCTTGAAAGAGGCAGGCCACGAATGCAAGGTATTTGACCAGGCCGACCCCGAGACGCCTAATGACGTCATTGTCAGAAACATCTGCGTGGAGCAGCCTGACTTGGTTGGACTGAGTTTCCTGAGCACCACCAGTTACCCCTATGCGAAAGTTTTGGCGCGTCAGATTCGTTCGGCTTGGCCGGAGGTTAAGCTCGCTTTTGGTGGCGTGTTTGCGACGCTAAACGCCGAGCGCGTCAAGCGACAGTGTGCGGATGTGGACTTCGTTTGTCGCGGAGATGGTGAACAGTTACTGCTTGATCTGCTCGAAGCGCCTGATAGTCCGGAGAGTGTTGCTGGTCTAACCTGGGAGAAGGACGGTGAAGTGATCAATAACCCAGAACGAGTCATGGAGCGTAACCTGGATCAGTGGCCGATACCGGACCGGGAATGCCTAAAACTGGATTTCATCGAATCCATGCCGTTGGATGTTCCGGTCATTTTTTCGACGGATCGGTTTACGACTATGCAGACCTCCCGAGGCTGCCCGTGGCCGTGCGTTTTTTGCGATATTCCAAACTTCAGTAGCAATAAGTGGCGCCCGCGTACGCCAGAGAATGTGGTGGCCGAGCTGCAGCACCTTGAGGAGAATGGGTACCGCTCGGTTTACTTTGTCGACGACAACTTTCTACTACAGCCCAAGCGGATAGAGAGAATCTGCGAGCTCATCATCGAACAAGGACTGAGCATAAGGTGGGGATGCGAGGGCCGGGTTGATTCAGTAGCCCAGCCGCTATTTCCACTCATGGCTCGAGCCAACTGTCGCACGATCATGTTTGGCATCGAGAGCGGCAGCCAGAAGGTGCTCGATCGTCTGAAGAAAAAACAGACCATCGAAGACATTCGCGAGGCGGTGATTGCCGCCAAGAGAGCCGGCATCGAGCTCGTGCACGGGTTTTTTGTCGTCGGTAGTCCGGACGAGACTCGGGAGGACATGATGAAAGGTTTTCGGATGGCGGCCAAATTGCCCCTGGACACCTTCGGATTCAACCGTCTCTGCGTTTACCGTGGATCCCCTTTATGGAATGATTACGTCCAGCGTGGACTCGTGGACGATGCGACCGATTGGTACAAGTACTTCAAGTGCTCTGAGATAGACCCTACCTGCATGTCTGGGGAAGAGATCCACGCCTTGCGCAAGAAGGGATTCAAGTACCTGTTTCTTTATAAAATAACGCATTATCCTCGCCAGACTTTCTGGCTGTTACGGCGATTTATGCGATACATGTCATTGCGGGACATAAACTATATTATTTTCAAACCCTTCCTTGGAAAAAGCAGTGGTGCCACCCGAGCCGAGGTGCTGTCGCGGGCAGTGGAACACGGGGAAATGAAGGATGCCGCGGCGGACCTGACCCGGGTTTCGGACAGTGAGCTTTTAGAGCTTGCCAAGACGTCAGTGAGGGTTAACCGGGATCACAAGGCCGCTGTCTCTCCTCGTTCCTAAGCTCTTTCAGATGTTAATGGGGGCGGCTTTCATGCTGCCCGTTGCAGGCCGCATGAAAGTCGCTTCCAGCGCTAAAATTGCGGCACCGGCTCAAAGCGTTTACGGCGACGCAGTGAAAACGTCAACGTACTTCATGACCGCAGGGGTATCGGTACCTGCTCGGTCTCCAAGAGGTGAAATCCAATATGCCCTCGCCGCATGGTCTCCCAAGCGGACGATGATGTACATCACCAACGCCGGCCATTGCCAAGCGTAACGGATAGGTGATTTCACTCTTTCTTCAGCAGTTGCACCACTTGACGCACGGTGTCCTCGGATACTTCGGTCTTGGGCAAGCCTGAAAGCGCCCATACGGTTGCGCGCAGCTGTTTCAGATAGCGGCGGCAGTGATGGCAAAGGGCCAAATGAAGCTGCATCTGTAAGCGTTCCCAAAAGGGTAACGCCTCGTCCAGATAGTCGCTTGCCCTATTGGTGACTTGCCGGCAATTCAGCACCCTTGACCTCGCTCGTAGGCTTCGATGACGGCACGCAACCGTGTTCTCGCGCGATGCAATAACACTCGAGCATTGGTCTCATGAACACCCAGAATGTTACAGACCTCAGCCATGGGCATGCCCTCGATGTCGCGCAGCACGATGACCGTTCTTTGCGAGACCGGCAACACGGCGAGCGTTTTTTCCAGACACTGGCGCAACTGATCGCTTGCCAGCAGCGCCTCCGGCGTTTCGGCGTGCCAGGGCAGGGGTGGTGTTTTCCAGTGGCCGCTAGTATCAAAGCGTGTTGCGGGAAAGGCATGCTTGTCTTCGTTGATCAGGTCGCCAGCGGGCGTACTGCGGATCTCGCCCCGCAGGCGGCTATGGGCCGTATTACTGAGGATGCGAAATATCCAAGTCTTGAGGCTGGATCGTGCCTCGAAGCCTGACAAGGCCTTGAGTACGGCAAGCCAGGTTTCCTGCACCACTTCATCGGCATACGCCTCGCCGACGATGCTGCGGGCCAAATAACGCAGCTTGCCGTGGTAGACGCGGACCAGCTGAGTAAAGGCTTGCTCGTCGCCGGCGAGCAATTGTTCGAGCAGCACCGCGTCGTTGGGGAGAAAGGGCCGATTCGGCACGTGAGCTTTTTGTGTTAATCCTGCAGAGAGGGATTTGCGCTAGCCGATGCCCGGTACCGAAGCGTGCGCGTCATCTGACATTATAGTCGCGTCACTAAAGCACGATAGGGCAGCCCCTAGGTTAGCATGCTCTGCGCCGCAGACGTAAACACTGTCAGAGTGCATGCCAGACAACAACTGTAACATTTATCTGCCAGCGGCGAGCGGGCTAGCGACCTGCGGTGTCGAGATCGGTGCGGGTTGCCCGGCGCGCGGCGTCTGTAACAATCAGGCACCCGCACGCGACTAAGTCGGTAACCAGATCGGTGCGAAATTGACAGTCGATTGAGCAAGGACCATCGGACATGACAAAGCCTCGCCTGTTACTTCTGCTCGTGATCGCCATTGCCGTTACGGCGTTTTTTGCCTTTGATCTCGGACGCTTTCTCTCCCTCGATTTCTTCAAGGCGCAACAGGCGACGATCGAGGCCTATCGCAACGCCCATCCCGGGCTTTCTGTGGGACTTTTCTTCGTCATCTACGTGGCGGTGACTGGGCTGTCGCTGCCGGGGGCGATTGTCATGACCCTCGTGGCGGGCGCCATCTTCGGCCTGGCGTGGGGCACGCTGATGGTCTCCTTTGCCTCCACCCTTGGGGCGACGCTCGCCTTTCTCGTCTCGCGATTTGTGCTGCGTGACTGGGTGCAGGCAAGATTTAGCGAAAGACTCAAGGCCATCAACGACGGAGTCAAGAGAGAAGGCACCTTCTACCTCTTCACGCTGCGCTTGGTGCCCGTATTTCCTTTCTTCGTCATTAATTTGGTGATGGGCCTCACAGCGATGCGCACTTGGACCTTCTACTGGGTCAGTCAGCTCGGCATGCTGGCGGGTACGGTGGTTTATGTAAATGCCGGCACGCAGCTGGCCCAAATCGAGTCTTTGCAAGGCATCCTCTCGCCCGGGTTGCTCGTATCCTTCGCGCTGCTTGGCGTTTTTCCACTGCTCGCCAAAAAAATCGTGAATGCGATTAAGGCGCGCCGGATCTACGCCAAGTGGCCAAGACCGGCTCGTTTCGATCGCAATCTGGTGGTGATCGGTGCGGGATCAGCCGGGCTGGTGAGCGCCTATATCGCTGCGGCGGTAAGGGCCAAGGTGACGCTGGTGGAAAAACATAAAATGGGCGGCGATTGTCTCAATACCGGCTGCGTGCCTTCGAAAGCCTTGATTCGCTCGGCCAAGCTGCTCTCGCACATCCAGCGCGCCAAGGAATTCGGCATCGGCAAAGCCAGCGCGGACTTCGATTTTGCCGAGGTGATGGCGCGGGTACAGCGGGTCATCACAGCGGTGGCGCCCCACGACTCGGTTGAGCGCTACACCGGACTCGGCGTGGAGGTGCTGCGGGGTACGGCGACGATCACTTCACCCTGGACAGTGGATGTTGCCACGACAACGGGCACCCAGACACTCACCACCCGGAGCATCGTCATTGCCGCCGGCGCACAACCCTTCGTGCCGCCGATTCCTGGGATCGACGACGTGGGCTTTCTCACCTCAGATACCGTCTGGAACTTACGCGAACGGCCCCGGCGGCTAGTGGTGCTGGGCGGCGGACCCATCGGCTCGGAGCTGACCCAAGCCTTCGCCCGTCTCGGGTCGAAGGTCACCCAGGTAGAGATGCTACCCCGGATCCTGATCCGAGAAGACCCGGAGGTGTCGCAGCAGGTGATGCAGCGTTTTCGGGCGGAAGGCATCGAGCTGTTGATGAACCACAAAGCCAAGGAATTTGTTATCGAAGACGGTGAAAAGCTCCTGATCGCAGAGGATACGGCGAACGGGAAGCAAGCGGTGCGCATCTCCTTTGATGCTTTGTTGGTGGCGGTGGGTCGCGCCGCCAATCTCAAGGGCTATGGGCTGGAGGCGTTAGGCGTCCCGGCCGGCCGCACCATCGAAACCAACGCCTTCCTGCAGACGCTGTACCCCAACATTTACGCCGCCGGTGACGTAGCCGGGCCTTACCAGTTCACCCATACCGCCGCGCACCAGGCGTGGTACGCCTCGGTGAACGCGCTCTTCGCCCCGCTTAAGAAGTTTAAGGCCGATTACTCGGTCATCCCCTGGGCCACCTTCGTCGACCCCGAAGTAGCGCGGGTCGGCTTGAACGAGCTGGAAGCCAAGGAACGGCGCATCCCCTATGAGGTCACCGTGTACGGCATCGATGATCTGGACCGAGCCATCGCCGACGGCGAGGCCCATGGCTTCGTCAAAGTGCTCACCGTGCCGGGCAAGGACAAGATCTTGGGCGTGACGATCGTTGGCGAGCACGCCGGGGATGTCATCGCCGAGTATGTGCTGGCGATGCGACACGACATCGGGTTGAACAAGATCTTGAGCACCATCCACATCTATCCGACGCTCGCGGAGGCCAACAAGTACGCCGCGGGTAGCTGGAAAAAAAACCATGCTCCTGAAAGGCTGCTGCAATGGGTCGAGCGGTTTCACACCTGGCGACGGCTTGATGGATAGGAACCACCTTAAATTCTTTCAATTTTGGTCTTGACAGAGGGGACCACCACAGCGGAAGGGACGTTTCTGAATCACAGTAGATTGGCATAGTCTGCCTCAATGCGCTCCAGGCTAAGCCGGCTGAGGAAGTTTGAGTAACACATCCAGGCTGTCAGTCCATTTAAGTCTGCAAAGGGCGGGGGCAGGAATCTCGGCACTTCCACTAGCCCTTCGGCAACCAATTGTCCAAGTGTCCGGATATCTTCTAGGTTTGTTTTACCGCAGAACAGCAGCGGAATGAGCTCTAGCCTACCCTTTCGTACCGCCAGGACGATGAAGTTGTAGGTCAGAATGAAACCTTTGTGATAGGAGATGTCCTTGGTAAAGGGGCCATCGCTTGGAGTACTGCCACGAAACACGCGCACCGCTCCGTGATAGCTCTCCAGCTGATTGAGGCCTTGCTCTTGGAAGAAGGTAAACACCTCTAAGAAATTGGCACCGTTCTCGGCCATATCGATGGCGCGGATCCGATAGGTGAGCCTCCGGAGTCGACGAGGCGTGGAGGCAAAGCTCAGGATTTCGGTGAGAATGGACAGTCCTTCTTGGGTAATCGTGGCCGAAGGTGGCGCTTTGCTCAAGAAAGTGCAGACAGGCTGTCGCAGACCATTCAACGTCGTCCCGAGGTGGACCCAGCCTTCATGCACCTCGAGCAGTCGTATGTCGCGCTCGTTGAACCGGGCCGCTTGGCGGACCTTGAGGTAGTTCGAGCCCGCCGCGGCATCGGCGATAATGCCGTCGCTTAGAATGACACGTACGCGGTGTTCGGGATCAACGAACACTTGATCAAGGCGCTCCTGAAGCAACCGAACCGCCTGTTCTGCGGTAATGGTGTGCTCCTCATCCGGCAGATAGGCGCTGTCATCGATATTGCTGAGGGTGTCGGTCATCATAAAGCCGAGATCGGCGAGTGTCGGATCGCCCGCGTGAAACACATCATGGGCGCTACCGTAGAGCGCCTGAGACAATCTGGAGAACTCCGGGCTGCCGCGAAGCTCGAGCATGCGTACCACCGTCTCGTATTCCGAGCACATGCGCTGCATGATGGCACCGACCGGATTGAACTGGCCTAACCGACGTACCACCTCTCGGCCGATCTCTTGGAACTGGCGCCTATATTCCAGCGGATCGAATCCGAGAGATTGACCTTGGTAGTAGGCACGGTCTACGGCCGGCAGCGCAGAGCATTTGGCTGCGAAGAATGATTGGCGCACGCTATCATCCCATTTCACCGCATCGAGAATGCGAATCGGGCGCTGCGCTTCGACAATTCGCTCCGAAAGCCGACGCACGGTCTCTTGATACGTATGGTTTACCACGTTGTCTGCGTTTGTACGTTGGAAAGGGTGGTCACTGAGCTGCAATCGTTAAAAAGGTCCTGCTTCGAATGTATCGGACTGCTCGGTTTAAAGAAAAGCCCTTTAGAGCGCACCGAAGTGGCATTCTCTAGCCGACCTGCTTAGCG
>JBAPTW010000481.1:0-2570 GCA_049282355.1 Gammaproteobacteria bacterium
GAGGTGAACGAGGCCGGCTCCGGTGCCCGCGAGCGGGTGTTCACGCTCCAAGGCGCTGATCAGACCGAGCGTTACTACCTCACCCACTGCCGTTACCTCGGCGCCAACAAGCGCTATGTCGAAGGCCAGGCCGAGCCCGCGATCCGGTTTGCGCTGTGGGCGCCAAACGCGAGGGAGGTCGAGCTGGTGTTCGGCGATCGGGAGAGCGGCTACATCTACTCCGACGGTCGGGGGATCAACGAGCAGCTGCCCCGGGTGGCGATGACCCAGGAGACGGGCGGTGTTTGGTCTACGGACGGCGCGGCTGCGCCAGCGCTTGCAGATTTCATCGCCTTCGACCACCAGCCCTACATGTATCGCATCACCAAGGACGACGGTTCGGAGGCCTACCGCACCGATCTCTACTCCCGCTGCCAGATCGGCAGTGGCCAAGTCAATCCGGAGCCTCCTCCGCCACCACCCGGCGAGCCACCTCCCGCGCCGTGGAGCGGGCGCCGGCCAGATCTGGATGGAACAAAGAGCTGTTCGGTGGTCATCGATCCCGAGAGCGTGTGCCGGCCGTTTCGGCAGATGGACGCCCAGGGCCAACCCATCTTTCCGGAGACGGACTGGGTGTCGGAGGAAGAATTCTGGCAGGACGAATTCGATCCCAACCGTCCCTTACCGACGCGTTTGCAGGATCTGGTCATCTACGAGTTGCACGTGGACGGGTTGGGGCTGGGACGCCACCCGCGCGGGCTGCTCGAGGACGCGGTCGACCTGCTGGACCACCTCGTCGACCTCGGCGTTAACTGCGTGGAGCTGATGCCCACCTCCGAATTCGAAGGCTGGTCCGGCTGGGGCTACGGCACTTCCCACTATCTGGCGGTCGAGTATGCGGCGGGCGGGCGCGATCAGTTCAAGCACTTTGTGCACGAGTGTCATCGCCGCGGCATCGCTGTGCTGCTGGATGTAGTTTACAACCATTACACGCACGACGGTGAGCGTGCCGAATGGGCTTATGACTCCAACGCCCATGAACGCAACATCTACTATTGGTACGAGGGTCGACCTTCGGATTATCCGGCCTACGAGGAGGCTGCCCGTCGCGTCCCGTCGCAGGCCGCGCCCGGGCACGGGGGCTATATCGACAATATGTCGACGGGCTACGCGCCCAGATACTGGGAAGAGATGGTACGCAAGCTCTTCATTAGCGGTGCGGCGCAACTGGTGGCCGAGTTCCACTTGGATGGTTTTCGCGTCGACCAGACGACCTCCATCCACAGCTACGCGGTGCTGCATGCCGACGGGCGGGCGGCGAACAACGCACGCATCTTCGGTGCTAAGTTCCTGCGCGAATGGACCCGCACCGTGCAGCTCATCAAACCCAACGTCTTTCTCACTGCCGAAGACCATTCAGGCTGGTCGGCAGTGACCGAGTCCAACGAAGATAGCGGCCTCGGCTTCGATGCCGTGTGGTATGCCGATTATTACCACCACCTCATCGGTGACGCCCAGAACGACTCCAGTCGTGCACGGCTGCTGAAGTTCGCCGGCTACGGCGACGATCGCAGCCTCAATATGAATTGGTTTGCTGGCGCCTTGACGGCGGCGCAGGGGAGGGTGGTCTACCACGAGTCCCACGACGAGGCCGGCAATTCCTATTACCGGGAGAACGGTCAGGAGGTGCACTCGGCCCGCACCATCGTGGTCGCCGTCAACGATGCCTCCCTAAACGGCGACACACGTCGCTATGCCGAAGCCCGCACGCGCTTTGCCGCCGGTGTGACCCTGCTCGGCCCGGGTGTACCGATGTTCTTCATGGGCGAAGAGGTGGGGGCCTCCAAACCCTACCGTTACGACGACTTTCTCTCAAATCGCGAGGACTTTGAGGCGCTACGGCAGGGGGCTGGCGGGCGTCTGTTCCAGTTCTACCAAGACGTTATCGGGCTCAGGCTGAGGCACCCAGCGCTTCGGTCGGCCAACATCGATGTGCTTTATGTGCACGATGCCAACCGTATGCTGGTCTTTCGCCGTTGGGAGGGATCGGAAGACTTCCTCGTCGTCGCTAGCCTGAACAACACCCGCTTTAGCGACGGCTACGAAGTACGCAATGCACGGCTTGCTGACGGCACCTGGAGTCAGGTGCTAAACAGCGATGCCAGCCTCTACGGTGGCTGGGGGATTGAGAACCCGGGCTCAGTGCGTTCGGCTGGGGGGGTATTTACGCCGCGGGTCCCGGCCAACAGCGTGCTGGTTTTTCAACGGCAGTAGGACGGTGTCCAAAGACTTTGCTCACCAGGAAAGCATGGGCGTTTCAGCAAGAATTCCAGACAAGAGGCAAGGCGGATGGCCACCAACGGCACCATGATGCAGTATTTCCATTGGGACTTGCCGGCGGACGGTACCTTATGGACCCAGATCGCGCGGGAGGCCGGCAGTTTGGCGGTCGCCGGCATCACCGCGCTGTGGCTGCCACCGCCGAACAAGGGCACTAGCAGCGCCGACGTCGGCTACGGCGCCTATGATCTGTGGGATCTTGGCGAGTTCGATCAGAAGGGCTCGGTACGCACCAAGTACGGCACGCGCGC
>JBAPTW010000482.1:0-6394 GCA_049282355.1 Gammaproteobacteria bacterium
GCAGTCACCCCGGCTACGGGCACCGTACGCGCGACAGAATCTTTTCTCCGGGAACTTGGATGGCGGGAGTTTGCACACCACTTGCTGCACCACTTTCCACAGACTCCCGACCACCCCCTCGACTCCCGATTTGAGCGATTTCCATGGTCGCGAGATTACCTCGAACCACTGCGAAGTTGGCAGCGTGGGCAAACCGGCTATCCCATCGTCGACGCCGGCATGCGGGAACTGTGGTCCATGGGATGGATGCACAATCGCGTACGCATGATTGTTGCGTCGTTTCTCGTGAAAAACCTGCGCGTTCCGTGGGTCGAAGGGGAACGCTGGTTCTGGGATACGCTGGTCGATGCCGACCTAGCCAATAATACCCTCGGCTGGCAATGGTCGGCCGGCTGCGGCGCTGACGCTGCCCCTTACTTTCGCATCTTTAATCCGGTACTCCAGGGTCGACGCTTTGACCCGGATGGAACCTACGTTCGTAAATGGGTGCCGGAGCTTGCCCCACTGCCTGCAAAAAGCATTCATCAGCCCTGGGCCGTTGGGACAAACGCTTTAAGGCGCCATGGCATGGTATTGGATAGAGACTACCCGCGACCCCTCGTGGACCTGTCCGAAAGTCGCCGACAAGCCCTCGAGGCGTTTCAGTCGATCAAAACCAGTCCTCGCAATTTACCGTCTGGTAGCATTCCGTAAGCGAAACAACGTATTGCGCGTTTTTTATCTCCCGTTGGCGAGCAAGATCCATGCTGATCAAAGAAAAGTGACTTGTAGATAAATCGGTTTTGGCGATCTATCCACTAGAAATAAAGGTTGGCCTGCGAAGGAAATTACCCACTACGCAGATGAGCAAGCCATTGAGCTCTTGGTCATGGGCACCATGGGTCGCATGGGCGTTCCCGGATTTTTCATTGGCAATACTGCCGAGGATGTGTTAGATGCGGTGCGCTGCGTCGTTCTGATAGTCAAACAAAGCGGTTCTTCCACACCCGCCAAGATCTAGGAAAGAGAGCATTATGGATGCCGGGATTGAATGTGAGTGCGCCACAGCAATATGCCAATGGTTACCACGGTGAGCGGAATAACGAACCCAAGCATAAATCCGCTGAACGCCGGCAGGGCATCATGCGCGGTTGCATACAAAAAGAGGTAAATAGTGTAGGCGAAATAATAGCCCAGAAATAATCCACCTTCCCAACGATCAATACGATGACCCGTGAGGAAAATGGGTAAGCAGGCTACGGCGGCAGCTAGCATTATGGGAATATCGACCTTAAGCGCCGCCGAGGAGACCTGCAGCCCAGCGGGTGAAATCAGGCTGCTTAACCCAATGACCGCCAGTATATTGAATAAATTGCTACCGACAACATTGCCAACTGCCATATCCCGTTCACCACGCAGTCCTGCCACCACGGTTGCCGCAATTTCAGGTAACGATGTTCCCACAGCAACGACTGTAAGACCAATGACGAGCTCACTTATTCCTAACACGCGGGCGACAGCAACTGCCCCCTCTACCATCCAATAGGCGCCAAGCACCAGCAGCCCAAGGCCGAGCAGCACAAAGATCGCATAGCGCAGTGATTGGCCCAAGGCATGTGGCGATTGGACTTCGCTCGTCTCTGAAGCGTCGATCGCCAGTGCCTGGCTTGTTTCCTGCCGACTCTTGCGAATGGCAAAAACCGTATAGGCGACGATGCCAAAAAAAAGCAATAAACCCTCCATCCGACCGATGTTTTCATCGAAAGCAAACAAGTAAAAAATCAACGAGACCGCGATCATCAGTGGAACGTCGAGACGCACCAGCTGGTGGGAGACCCGAAGGGGTGCAATCAATGCCGCGATCCCAAGCACAAGAAGTACATTGAGGATGTTACTTCCGACAACGTTGCCGACTGCAATATCTGGGCGCCCAGTCCACGCTGACTGCATACTGACAGCCAGTTCCGGTGCGCCCGTCCCAAAAGCCACCACCGTGAGCCCCACGACGAGCGGAGATATGCCAAACAGCACTGCCAAACGCGAGGCGCCGCGCACCAACAGTTCGGCTCCAGCAACCAGCAACACAAAGCCTATAACCAAAGACATCAGGGCTCCATCCGGCATCGACCCTCCCCTCCTTTCCATTGGCGTAGTTGCAGCATCACCTCAGTCCTTTCCTTTCCATCAACTCTTTACTTTACGTTACGAGATCGAGGTTTGGCAGGCTAGCTGAATTAGCTTGAGCTTTCCCAAGGAATTCTCGGTGGCTTGATCGAAATTAGTCAATCTTCAGCCACAGACGCGCCATCACGATGAGTTGAGCAAGGGGATGGAAAGTGGCAAACGAACAATGAAAAGGATGGAACAAAAAGATCAATGAATAGGTGCAGAATCCGTCGGCGTCATTTCCCATTCATCCGGCACGCGAGTAGCTGACGAAGCGAGATCCGTTACTTTCTATCTCAAATGGAGTAGTTAACCAAAATACTATGTTATTATAAGATTTCAATTTACAATAGAATTCTTCCTGATCAGAAAACCGGGCTGGGCAATAAGACATTGCTTGAACAAAACCGGCCCACACTGATGACCACTCCTTGAGTAACTGACGTCAGGTCGCGAAAAGGATGAACTTTCTAGTTACGTGACGCTGCTGTTCGCGAGCAAGACGAAATGTCCATGCGGGGCGTATATTTAAAATGTGACCATTGCGGCCAACACTGGACGCTTTGGCGTCGAGAAGCAGCGAGGCTGCCAAACGGCTACTGGCAATGCCCCCAGGGCTGTAACCGTTAGCAGCCCGAGGATTACATGGCGAGCGCTCTGATTTGCTTACGCAGCTCACTCCTGGTTTGCACAGCGAAATGGAGAAAATTAATCTCGCGATCGTTGCACAGCTCTGCGGAGCCACCCGTTTCGAAGAAGCCATCAGCCAAGTCATCTATCCAACGATCGAAGTCTCTCTCTCCGATACAAAATGTACGCACGTGCTCACCGTGGGAATCAAAAAGCTTTATTTTCATCCATCCCTCCTTCCGGTGGGGAAAACGTTTTGTTGCACCGCAGCGATCATCCTACAGTGGTCAGTTCAACTGAAATATCTCCAATGGAATATGGTGATTCATGGTCGTTGAGGGTCGGCGCATAAAGAGATAGACCCAACACTCGTGTCACCAGCCGCCATTTAAGACATCAGTCGGTGTTTTCCAGACCGGCAGAGGACAGACTCTCCGGGGACAGCTCCATCAACTTAAGAGAGCGTTTCCTGAACCTGTTCCAGCGAGGTCATCAGACCAAGAACTTGGTCTTCCAGTTCAACGGCGAATTCGAACAACTCGGCTACCTGGCTGCGTGCTCCTTCATTGAACACGGCCATCGCCAGTTGAGGTAACTTCAACAGGTCGGTGGCAGTTGCGGCGGAGTGCGTTTCTCGCCGCCGTTGAGATCGTTGCGCATCTGGTCAATGGCATCGACGGCGCGCAGTCACGAGGCCGTCTCGAAGTTTTAGGGAGTCAGTTCGCCCCATTCCTCGTTAGCCTGAATTGCCAGCCCAGGTCTCGCTGAGTACCGGCGCGGCGGTGCGGTAAAGAAGCTGGCAAGGCGCAAATGGACGAGCTTGTCGGATGCAGCGTTGACGATGACTAGCCCAGAGTTCTTTCCGCCTGGAACGGTGGCGATGCGTCGGTGGGTGGCCACGTGATTGCCGCTGGCGATCCCGCAGTTCAAGCGCTTGCACTGGCGTATGTGCGGGGCGTCAACATCTAACGATGGAGCTGCTGTGAAGAAATATGACCTGGTCCTCATTGGCGGCGGTATTGTCGGAGTTTCTACTGCCTGGCAGATGAAATTGCGCCATCCCGATGCCGCCATACTTCTGCTTGAAAAGGAATCATTCCTGGCACGGCATCAGACAGGGCGCAACTCCGGGGTAATTCACGCGGGCGTCTATTATCAGCCTGGCAGCTTGAAGGCGGCATTCTGCAAACGCGGAAGGGAGAAGACTCTCGACTTTTGCCGGCGCTTCGGCTTACCTTTTGCGCAGTGCGGCAAACTGCTCGTAGCCACCGACATTGCCGAATATGAGCGAATGGCAGCATTGGAAATCCGCTGCGCTCAAAACGGCATCAATACTGAGCGTTTGACTGCATCAGAGCTGCGGAACTATGAACCCAATATTGTGGGATTGGGAGCACTGCTCGTGCCCGCCACGGGTATCACCGATTACAGAAGGATCACGGAAAAAATGGCGGATCTTTTTCGGGCTATGGGCGGCGACATCCAAGTCGATACTGAAATAAAGGCGCTGAAGGAGGCAAAACACTCGGTAGCGGTTCAGCTAAGTTCCGGTTCGATCGAGTCACAATACGTTGTCGCCTGCGGCGGGTTAATGGCCGACCGGCTGGCGAAGATGATGGGCATCGGTATTGATTTTCGGATCATACCTTTCCGCGGGGAGTATTATCGGCTATCGGCTAAGCATAACCACCTCATTAGGCACCTCATCTATCCCATCCCGGATCCCGAACTGCCCTTCCTGGGTGTTCATCTGACAAAAATGATCGATGGTTCCGTGACCATAGGTCCGAATGCCGTGATGGGATGGAAGCGCGAAGGCTACGGGCGCTTTAACTTCGATTTGAAAGACAGCCTGCAGATGCTCGGATTCCCAGGATTTTGGAAGGTCGCCGGGAATCACCTACGCACGGGTCTATGTGAATACCGAGATTCCCTGTATAAGCCCGGCTATCTAAAACGGGTCAAAAAGTATTGTCCTACCCTGACAACTGCGGACCTTCTGCCCTACCCGGCAGGCATTCGCGCGCAGGCCGTCATGCACGATGGCAGCCTGGTTCACGATTTCCTGTTCGCCGAGAGTTCGCGTTCTTTGCACGTCTGCAATGCCCCGTCGCCGGCAGCAACATCGGCCATTCCCATCGGGGCCTATTTATGCGACAAAGTGAAGGCCAAATTCGACCTTTGAGCAAAGAACGCCGGCCATGGGGCCGTAGCACAGTCAAAACGATGTACTACTCGATGATGCAAGCTATGCTCGACGGCCTGCGCGACACTGCTACGTTGCTTGGACGCTGCAGGTAAGTCAGCGTAAATAAATAACTGACCGTTTTTATTCGTTTGTGTCATGCTGAATGCATGATTGAGATTGCTGTTGTCGATAGCCTAAGGAGGAAGTTCAACCGCATGAGGGCGGAGTTGGACGAAAGGGGATGTCGTTGTTGGGCGGCCAGCGAAGCGCTGGAATTGGGGCATGGTGGGATTAAGGCCGTGGCACAGGCGACGGGGTTGGGCGAACGAACCGTTCGCCGCGGATGTGAACAACTGCGTCGAGGAGGGTCTCCGAGCGGTCTGGGCGGGCGGCGGATTCGACAGCGAGGAGGAGGTCGAAAGCCGCTAACGGCGGCTGACCCGAACTGGGTCGCGGCGTTGGAAGCGTTAGTGGAACCGACCCCGCGGGGTGACCCCATGTCGCCATTGCGATGGACCTGTAAGAGCACGCGGAAGTTAGCCAAGGCGCTGACGGAGCAGGGGCATGAGGTTAGCCACACCAAGGTGGCACAATTGTTAGAGGATTTGGACTATAGCTTACAGAGCACCCGCAAGAGTCTGGAGGGGACGTCGCATCCGGACCGCGACGCGCGATTTCGCTATATCAACCGCTGTGTAAAAGTATTCCAACGGGCGGGGCAACCGGTAATTTCGGTGGATGCGAAGAAGAAGGAATTGGTGGGTCCGTTCGCCAATCGGGGACGGGAGTACCAGGCCAAGGGGCAACCGGAGCGTGTGCGTACCCACGATTTTGCGGACAAGGAGCTGGGCAAGGTGTGTCCCTACGGGGTGTACGATCTGACGGATAATCGGGGCTGGGTCAGTGTCGGGATGGATCACGACACCGCCCAATTTGCCGTCGAATCGATTCGGCGCTGGTGGCGCCACATGGGCAAAGTGTGCTATCCCCACGCGCAAGCGGTACTGATCACGGCCGATGGGGGCGGGAGCAACGCCAGCCGCAATCGGCTATGGAAGGTGGAATTGCAAAAGCTGGCGGACGAGACTGACTTGGCGATCTATGTGCGCCACTTTCCGCCGGGCACCAGCAAATGGAACAAGATCGAACATCGGATGTTCTGCCACATTACGGAGAATTGGCGCGGTCGAGCGTTGATCAACCACGAAGTCATCGTTAACTTGATCGGCAATACCACCACGGATACCGGTCTCACGATCCAAGCGGCGTGAGACAGCAACAGCTATCCGACCGGCATCTCGGTCAGCGATCAAGTCCTTCGGGCAGTCAACCTCATTCCAGCAAAGTTCCATGGCAAGGATTGGAACTACGCCATCAAACCTCAACAGCAGAGATAGGCAAAACGGCCAGTTATTTATTTACTATTCCTTA
>JBAPTW010000483.1:0-9409 GCA_049282355.1 Gammaproteobacteria bacterium
GGGCGGAGCCGCCAGCGTTGCTCGCGCGGTGACTCGGGCGGGCGCTCGAATGCGGTGAATTGTTTCTCGACAGGTGGATTTGGCGGCTTGGCAAGCAGCTCCACCAGCAACGCGATGGCGGCGCCAAGCGCCAGGGCGATGAGGGCCAGCCACAGGGTTCGTGGCGCATTGCGAAGGGCCACCCGCAGATGGTCAAGCCGCCCGCCTCGCGCACGCCGGGGGCTGCCGGGAAGCTCAGCCGTGTTCGTTACTGGGGCGGTGTCGGCGGCGGGGGGATGATGGTGCGCGATCTGCGCACCGCCGGTGATTTCCTGCGCTTCTGGAAAGTAAAGGTCAAAGAGGCGCGCGATCTGGAGCCATTGTTCGTGACGGGTCGCGAGCAAGGATGCGAGTGCGGCGCGAAGCTCACAGCGCGGCCAATCTTGGCGTGATCGCAGCAGTGCTTCGACGTCGATATGTTCCGCCGGGCCGAGGCGCACGATGCCGTGCCCGTGCAAGGCGTCGAGCAACGCCTGAAGGGAAGGTCCTGCGGCGCGTTTGCCAGCGGTCACGCGGGTGCCGCCAGGCGCTCCAGATCTTCGCGCAGCTTCACCAAGCAGCCGAGCGCAGGAATGGTGCGCCAGGGGACCGGTTCCCCTCGCCCCAGCCGCGCTAGCGCGTCCTCCAGGGGCTGGCGCGCGGCCGCCGGGTCGAACACGGTGCGCAGCACGCCGATCCAGTCGAGGAGCTCAGCGGTGGCGGGTTTCTTGGTAAGCCTGAAGGACTCGCGCAGCTCCCACAGTAGGCCGAGGGCGTTGGTCTTGAGCCAAACCGGCAAGTCAGGGTAGCGGCTGTCCAGAATCTCCCCAAGGCGCTCTTTGCTCGGAAAGGGAATGTAGTAAAAGATACAACGGCGCAGAAAGGCGTCCGGTAGCTGCCGTTCGACGTTGCTGGTAATGATGACAAGGGGTTTTCGTGCCCCTGACGGCGGCAGCATATGCCGCTGCAAGCCCCGGTGACGCGGCTCGATGTCCTCAGCGGGGGCGTTCTGCGTCTCGGGGATCTCCGGAATTTCGAACCCGCCCTGATCGAGCTCGCGCAACAAATCGTTCGGCAGATCCCGGGGCGCCTTGTCGATCTCATCAATCAACACGATCTTTCGCACCGGTGAGACCAGGGCTTGGCCTAGGGGCTCGAGGCTGACGTAGTTTTGTGGAAAGGCCGCGCGCCGCCTACCCGGCTCGCCGCCGGCCTGGGCATCGCCAAAACGTCGCACGGCGTCATAGTGATACAGGAGATCGCGGGCTCGAGTTTCGCTTCGAATGTACTGCTCAAGGGGTCGTCGGTGCTCCGTACCCTCGCGGCGATCCTCGAGCAGACTGGTGGCGGCGGCAAAGGCGAAGTCAGTTTTGCCGCAGCCTGGCTCACCTGTTAACAACAGGGGCCGACCGAGAGCCAGCGCGACGTTGGCGGCGGCCAGCAAATCATCATCGGCAAGGAACGGCTTGCCATCGCGGCCCCGCATTCGCTCGCGTTCGAACAGGGGATAGGGGTGACGATAGCCGGTTGAGTCCTTCATGGCTAAGCATCGCGGAGGTAGCGGTTAATCATATCGGCGAGCTCCAGATAGCCGAGGCCGCGACCGCACGTGAGCTCCTCGTATTCTGTTCGCAGCTGGTGCATTGTTTCCGGGGACGGGCGAGGTTGCACCTTGAAGAGATACGCCTGCACGTCCTGCCAGGGAGGGAGCTCTGCGGGCGGTAGCAAGCAGTGCCGAAGCGTTCCCGAAGCCGCCGCCTCCTGGCCCCAGAGATCGACTCGTTCCACCTGCGTGGGCAGCAACGCGTCGGCAGGCGGATCGTCTGCGTAATCCAGAGCGAGCAGGATGCGAACGCTGTTTCTCGGCCTGGCCTGCCTCAGCAAGTCGGGAATGCGTTGCACGATGAACTCCCGGAGTGCGAGCTGCTCGGCCTCCTCCAATCGCGAGAGGTCCAGGGGCTGTAGGCCGAGGATCAAGAAGACCGCCTGATTGCGCGCGGCGCTTGCCAGCAACCGAGGGGCGTCGCCGTCGCCGCCGAGGACGAAGCGCAGGTGCCGCTGCCAGTCGGCACCGCAACGGGCGGAGACGCCTTCCCATTTGAAGGGCACTCGATAGAGGGCGTGGTGCTTCTCGACGGCTTCGCTGAAAAAGTGCTGGATGCGCTCGATGAAAAGCCCCACGTTCTGGCGGCGGGGCCCGTGCAGTAGAAACAGGACATGTCCGGGCAATTGGCTTTCCTCGAGCACGCAAACCCATTGGGGAGCCCGATCAAGTCTCAGGGCCGCACCGAACGCGTGATACTCAACGGATGAGAGGTGAGTTTGAGAAGGCGTCGCGCTATCCCACGCCGCAAGCAGCTCGGCGAGGGTGTGCGCCACCCGCTCCAAACCACCGGCCCGAGTGCCATCAATCGGCTGCAGAATTCCGCTACCGTAGGGCATTTCGTGGAGGCTGCTTGACGGCTTTTCGATGATGACGGGGATGACGCGGTGTGCCAGAGGATCATCGCGGGCCAGCTGAATGGCGCGCGCGATCTCCTCACGCTGATAGAAGGCAGCATCCGAATGAGAAGAGATCAACACGAGGGTTGCACGCGAGGCTTCGAGCGCCTCCTGCAGAGCGCCGGGCCAGGGCGTGCCCGGCGCGAGCCCCAGCGCATCGAGGAACACCTGGCAGTGCTGATCCTGGAGATCCCAAGCGAGCTTTTTCGCTTGGCTTTGGTCAGGTCCGGCATAGGCGATGAAAAAATCGAAGGGTCCCACGCCACCTCCTCCCAGAGAATCGAGAGACCTCTATTCAACGACCCGAGAGTGCCTTACGGACACCGTGGTGCGGTCCAAAGAGATCCTGACGCTTTGCGCCGAGAGATGCAATGGCGGCATGTGCCGCTGCCCGCGCAAGTGCTTGCGACCGCTGGTGGTCAGCCTATGGTCGGGCATCGCACGGTCCCAATGGCTCGAAGTGCTGGTTCCGGTCTACCTGTTCAAGTCGACTTGATGAGGCTTCGCGACGTGCTCTAGCTCGGGCTCGCGGGTTTGTTCCTGGCCGTCTCGAGGCTCGCCAGCATCGAAGCCGTGGTCGGATCTTTTCGGCCACACCGCGGGCACGTCTGCGGGTGGCAGGCTCGGCAGTAAGGCTTCTCGCAGTGCGGGCAGGGGGCATGTGCCGCCGGGCTCACCAGATGCAGGGCGTCATCGCACACCATACGTGGCTGTTCGCGAGTGTAGCTGTATTCGCACGGTGCTTGCTCGAGGTGCCGAGCAATGGGGTTCCAATCCAGGTGAAAGCGCCGTTCGCCCTTACGGCGTTTGATGAGCAGCACAAACCGCTGCACCGGCATGGTGAGCTCGAGGCTCTGAATCCATTCCAGCGTCACCTTCATGGCATATTTTTGGTGAAGATCGTTGACCTTGGCGTGATACTCCCGCTTGATGGCCTCTAGTCGCAGAGCCTCGCGTGCACTCTCGGCTTGCTGTCGATCGCTGGGCTTTCCTTGCTTTGGAATCACGGCAAGCTGTTGCAGCGATTCGCGGCGCAGGTCGTTGTAGTAGTTGTAGAGGCGATCGAGATCGCGCTCCCGGCGCCGCTGCATGCTTCGCAGGAACGGGCCAAGGACGTGGCGGATGCGAAGCGGCAAGGTTCGATGCAGCACCATGCGAAGCTGCTCGGCTTTCCAGCGTGGCGGCAGTGCGACCTCCGGTGGCGGCGTGGCCGTGGGTTTGGAAAATGGGCTTGCCCACAGCTCCTCCAGCATGCCGTCCAGGGTGGCACCATTCGATAGATTGAAGCCAAGCTGCAGAATGCCGTCGCGCTTTTCGTCGGAGAACGCGGTATAGCGAAGGCTCAGTAACAGAAAACGGGTCCAAACGGGGGCCACCTCTTCCAGACGATAGGTGGCGTTGAGCAGCTCAAGGCCATGCTGAAGGATCCGCGCCGGATGATGGGGTGGCGGGTTTTCCACCTCGATCGCATGCTGCAGCCATAAGCCTCGATCGCTCAGGAGCCCTGCCAAACGCTCTATCCAATCGGATTCGAGACTGACTCGAAGCGCCTTCGGTGGCAGCTCGGCGCCGAAACCAAGTTGCGACCATTCTGGGAGCCCAAGGGTTTTCTGAACGTCCGCAGGTGCAAGCACTTCGAGACCCTCCGGCTCGCAGGGCTCCACGGCTGCTCCCTTCTTTTCCAAGAGCTCGGCAATGAACTGTTGCAGCGGGTTCATCTTGTTAGCCTCTAGCCAACAGCTTCTCAGAAGCTGTTTTAAAAACTACTGCGCTTGCCATAGCGGCGTTGCGCGGCGGCTCAAAATCCTCATGTACTCCCTTGTACACTCCGGTTCCTCGCCACCGTGCGCCTTGCTCTGGCGGCGCTCGCGACATTTCTAAAACAGCTTCTCAGGTGGTCTCGAACTCCTCGCCGAACAGCTCGTCGTCCAGCTGCTTGACCGCCTCGTACTGGCGCTTGGCACGCAACATACGCTCGCCGAGTTCGGCGAAGGCCCCGCTTCTCAGCTGTGCCGTGGTGGTCACCCACGCATCGAACACCAGGGAGGAGAAATCCTGCTGTTCTTCCAGCTCTCCGAGGATGGCGTCGATCTCGCCAACCACCAGCTCAAACATGTTTATCTTCTCGTCGAGGATACGCAGCACCTCATCTTCCAAGGTGTTGCTCGCCACCAGGTTGAAGACGAAGACGTCCCGCTGTTGGCCGATGCGGTGGACGCGACCGATGCGCTGCTCGATGGCCATCGGATTCCACGGCAGGTCGAAGTTGATCAAGGTATTGCAGAACTGCACGTTACGCCCCTCACCGCCCGACTCGGTGGAAAGCAATACCGGTACCTGGTCGCGGAAGGTGGCGATGACGGCGTCTTTTTCCGGTCCTGGCAGGCTTCCCTCGAAGCGGGTGAAAGCAATATCCTGTTGGGTCAACAATTGATCGAGGTGATGCAAAGTCTCGCGGTGATGCGCAAACACCATCTTTTTTTCATCGGGATTGCGCTTTAAAATTTCGACAAGGGCAAGCTCCTTGGCGCCCGTTTCGATGCCGGCGTAGCGGGCACCAAGCTGCCGCCAGCGGTCCTCTGCCGGGTGGCGTTCGGCGAAGCGCTCAATGGCGCGCGCGGCTGCCGCCGGCGAGGAGCCAGCGGCACCCACGAGGTGATGCAACGCCAGCCGATGATGTCCGGGGGCGCTTGCATGAACTTCCCGCACCAGCTCATCAAGCGCTTTATAACAACTGTGCTCTTCGCCACCGGGGGGCACGCGCACCGTGACGGAATGCCGTGCCGGTAAGCGCACGTCGACCAGCGCGCGGGTGTTTCGAATCATGACGTCACGCATGAGGTCCCGCATCCGTTCGCGATTGATCGGCAGGCGGGGTTTGCCGGGGGTCATGTAGGCCGCGCGGAATTCCTTCTCGGTCTTGAAAATCCCAGGCTTTAGCAGCGTCAGGAGGTTATAGAGCTCAATGAGGGAATTTTGTACCGGTGTGGCGGAGAGCAGCAATAGAAACCTCTTCTTGAGCGCATCCACCAGCTTATAGTTGCGGGTCGAACGGTTCTTGAGGTGATGGGCCTCATCCACGATGACCAGATCATAGGTTTCGCGCGTGAGCCGTGCGAAGTGCTCGCTTCGCCGTGCCATGGCGATGGAAGCGATGATGCGTGGTTGCGCCCAGAACATCTCAGCATCCTGGCGCAGTCGGGCATCGTAGCTGGTGATGCAGTCGATGCCAAACTTGGTCTGCAACTCTTCCTGCCATTGGCCCACCAGGGAGGCAGGGGTTAGCACCAAGAATCGCTCGACCATACTGCGAAGCAGGTATTCTTTGAGCACCATGCCCGCCTCGATGGTTTTACCGAGCCCGACTTCATCGGCCAACAATACCCGTCCACGGAAGGTTTTGAGGACCTTGCGCACCGTCTCGATTTGATACCAATACGTTTGCACCCCACGGAGCAGCGGTAGGCAAAGCAGCTCGTCAAATCCTTGCAGGAGTCCGAGATGGGCGAACTCACCTCGCAGTCGAAACCAATCATGGTCCTGTCCGCTGCCCATCCCGTCGGGCAATGGCGGCAGCTCGCCACCGACGAACTCAAGGCTGATGGGGATAGCGGCGGACAACCGGGGTAGCTCGGTGGCAGCGATCTCTGGCGCCAAGTGAGGCGGCGCTGCCGCCGCGGGTTTATTCTCCGGAGGCGGCGTCTCGTCGCGCCTAGCGGCCTTTGTGGTTTTCGAGGCTCCACTTCGCGCGGGGGCACGCGTGTGTTTCAGGCGGTTCACTTCGCCCTCTCGCGTGATGCGTATGAATAGCTTGCGGAACCAACCCTCCAGTGGAGGACCACCGGCAAACCATGGCCAGGCGGCATAGAAATGATGGAGGTGCGCTTGCTCCAGGATGGCGTAGGCGGCGGCCATACGGCCTTGCTGCGCCAGCGCGAGGGCGCGCAGGAGCTGATCCCGCCTATCGGTGTAAAAGCGTTTGCTGTAGCGCTTCAGGTAGCGCAGGCATCGGTCTGGGCGCTCGTCCACCAGGGCCGCGATGGCGGCGAGGTGCAGCAGGTTACCGTCATCTGGGCAATCGCGGACGGCTTGGTCGGCAACAGTCAACGGGTCGGTGTCTTGACTTGCGAACGCCGCATAGATGGCCTCAATCCAGCCACGGGCGTCTTGGGGTATATTGTCAGTAGAGGGTACGTCGGCCATGTTGCTCGTCTATAGCGATCACGATCGCGGCCGCATCGCTCTTTGAACCGGTGCTTCCCTGTCCTGACGTGAGCTCAGCTTGCCGAGCAGAACAGGTCGATGCCGATCGCTTTCTTTGCTGCCAGCATAACTCAGTGTCATGATTTTCAGCCATGGTCATCGTTTCGTCAGCATCACCATTCAAAGGGTAAAACCGTGCTCGGAATCTGTAGACAGTCAATCGCCTTACCACAAGGGTGTGTACAGCAGGGAGGCTGGACTCAAGTCTACAAGGATGTATTCACGACGTCCCTTGAGGCAAGGCGATTGACTGCCACCCCGGCCGAAACGATGACCATGGCCTGATGTTCTATTCTGAGGGATTGCTCCTTTCAAGCCAAGCCGTTAGCGCCGGTGTGTCGCCGGACTTGACCGCTTCCGGCAAAGGCTGAAGGATCGAAACGCACTTGACAGGATAGCTCCGCGATGGAGCAGGTTTTCACACCAAGAATCGGCAACAGAGGAAGAGTAGACTGCTATGGGCAAGAGCATTGAACTCACGGCCGCCGATGGCCACAAGCTACAAGCTTACCGCGCCGATGCCAAGGGCCGCTCCCGAGGCGGGATCGTCGTCATTCAGGAGGTATTCGGAGTCAACCGGCACATTCGACGCTTGTGCGATGATTTTGCCGCGCAGGGCTATACTGCTGTAGCGCCAGCGCTCTTCGATCGGCTCGAGCCGGGAATCGAGCTCGATTACGACGAGGTGAGCCTGGCGAGAGGGCGGGAGTTTCGCACCGCGCTCGGGTGGCAGCAACCGGTCAAGGATGTGGCGGCTGCCGTGGCTAAGCTGGCGGAGCGAGGGAAGGTCGGTACGGTTGGTTATTGCTGGGGGGCATCGGTGACCTGGTTGTCGGCAACGCGGCTCGACGTTGCCTGCGCCGTATGCTATTACGGCGCCCAGATCGTGGATTTCTGTGAGGAGCAGCCCCGCTGTCCCGTGCTGCTGCACTTTGGCGAGCGCGACTCCCTGATTCCGCTTGAAAATGTCGAGCGGATCCGCCAGGTGCACCCGACGCTGCCGTTGCACCTGTATCCTGCAGGCCACGGGTTCAATTGCGACGTACGCGGTGATTTTCATGCCGAGAGCGCCCAGCTGGCCGGCGAGCGGACGCTGGCGTTTTTCGCTCAGCACCTGGGTTAAAGGCGCTTGGCTAAGAAGCTGTTTTGAGGAAGCTGTTTTAAGAATGGCCGAGGGCGATCAACACTACCCCACACACCATCACTGCTCCAGCGACAAGGTGCCTCAGAGGATAGGGCTCCTTGAAGAGGAAGGTGCCGTAGAGGATGCCGAACAACAGGCTGGTGCGCTTGACAGCGATCATGTAGGCCACCTCAGCGCGCTCGACGGCCGCAAAGTGAGTGAGAATCATGAGCGCCATGAGCGCGCCGACCGCAAGCTGCTGTGGCAGGCGGGCGCGGAGTAACATCCACGGCCGGGGGGTCGCAAATCCAAAGAGTAAAAGGGTCGCGAGCCCGAGGAGGCAGAAATAGAAGGGGGCGAAAAAGAGCGGTGGGGTATACTGTAACGCGCCTTTCCCCATGACCGAGGTCAGGCTGTAGAGCACGGCGACCACGAGCATCAACCGCGAGCCCCGCGCATAAGCGATAGCGCGTAGCGGCGCGAGCCAAGCGCCCAGGCGAGTGTCGTGCGTGGCATTTAACAGGTAGGCACCCATCACCACCAGGAGAATACCGCTCCATCCGACAAGACTTAGGCGCTCGCCGAGCAGCAGGAAACCGGTCATGGCGACGAATACTGGGGTGAAGGCCAGGTAGGGAAGCGTCAAGTAGAGGGGCGTGTCGCGAATCGCCTTCATGTACAGCCACATGGCGAGGATTTCCAGCGGCACCATGCTACCGACCCAACCCCAGAAGGGGGCCGGCAGCTCCGGCCAGGGCTGTATCAGCAAGAGTGGTGCGAGAATAGCCGCGCTGTAACCAAAGCGCACCACCACTAGCTCCGGCGCTGCGTAGTCGCTGAGCCAATACTTGGTGGCCGCATCCGCAGAGGCCATACTGATAGCGCAAAGAAGACTGAGCGTGAGCCAATCCATCGGGAGGCTTATCCTTAATGTCAGGAGCGCATTGTGAGCGCTTGCCCAAGGCGGTAAATCGAGAGGTAAAGCAGATGAATGACATCACCGTAGAGCATAATCCGCCACCGGCCAAGCTGGAGGTGCTTGGGGTCGAGGATTGGCCGGTGTGGGAGAAAGGGGTCTCCAAGTTTGCGTGGAGCTATGACACGCCAGAGACCTGCTACATTCTCGAGGGCGAGTTCACTGTGACGCCCTCCGGCGGTGAGCCGATGCATTTCGGTCCGGGTGATCTCGTGCATTTTCCACAAGGCGTGAACTGCACTTGGGAGGTGCATGCGCCGGTTCGCAAGCACTACCGTCTGAAATGATACAAAGCTGGTGCGGCCGTTTCGCGACTCCTGCGAGGCGGGCAACTTGGCCATTATTGTAGAGGAGGTTGCTGATGTGTCTTGGCATTCCTATGCAGGTGGTGGCGAAGGATCGCTTCAGTGCACGCGTCGAGGCGAAAGGCGTGTACCGCGACGTCAGTCTTCTGCTGCTCCAGGACGAAGCGCTAGCGGTGGGGGAGTATGTCATGGTGCATGCCGGCTCCGCCATTCAGAAAATGT
>JBAPTW010000484.1:0-3099 GCA_049282355.1 Gammaproteobacteria bacterium
AAGTTCGGTCGTCGTGTCCTTGTCACCGCGCTGGTCATCCGCGAGTACTTTGTTCAGCCTACGCTGGTGAGAAATGCGCTTTGAACTTCTAGTCTTTTTGTTCAAGATTTCGGAGGTAAGGGACTAAGTTTAACAACTGGTCTTAAAAATATTTGTTCTTTCAGTAGCTTACGCTATGCAACTGGGCTGTTATGGCACTACACGGTTGGTTTGGATGGCGTTGATTTAGAGGATCGTTTTCTCCGTCTTTCCCGGCCGGTCGGAAATCCCCAGCGCATCGTAGATGACCTGCTGGCGCGGTTCGGGCCGGCTGGCTTTGCGCACATGGACGGTTTTGCCGTCCTCGCGTTTGAGCTCGACGGTGATGCGGACCTGGCCCGCCAACGCTTGGCGTAAGCTTTCCCAGCTCAGATGAATGCCGCAGGCCTTGAGTTGAAAGCGGAGGGTGTGCACCAGATGATAAGCGAGTACCGAGATAAAAAGATGCCCGCTGACGCGCTCGGTGTTGTGGTGAAAAACGGGTCGTAGCCCAAGCTCCGATTTGAGGCTGCGAAAGACGGCCTCGAGATCGGTGAGCATCGTGTAGGTGTGCCAGAGGGTGGTCTCATCCCACGTATCCTGATTGGTGCGCAGGCAGTAGACGCCAGGCAAGGTGTCGTCGAGGGTTTTGTTTCGCGCCCAACGGATGGCGGTAGCTTGGTTGCGCGTCTCATCGTGCTCCACGGTGACGTCGTAGTATTGGGCGGCGCGCGCGTATTTTTGTTTCAAACGCCCGAGGCGCTCGAGCACCTTCTCGTAGCGTTTCACCGTTCCCTTCTTGTGCAGGCCGGTGGCCAATTGTTGAAGCTCGGCTTCAAAGCGTTCACTGAAGAGCGCCTGAATGCTCTGTTCTTTCTTCTCCCGTTGTGACGAGGGGCAGTACAGTTTGACCTCGCCGGTGTCGGCGTTGACCACCCGTTGCACTTCAATGCCGAGCTTGCCTTCGTCCTTGACCGTGACGGCCTCCTCGGCGTTGAATTCGCGGTGGCGTTCACGGCTGACCACCAGATAGCGGTAGTGGTGGTCCACTAACCCGACTTGCGCAACTCAACCCCGATCTTGCCAATTTCATGGCGGGCGGGGTTTTTAAGGGGCTGAAATTACTGCCCTCGATGGCCGAAAATCACTGAAAATAGTCTGTAGTGCCGACCTTGCCCCTTGCGTCCGGCGCGCTTTTTCCCAAACACTACCGGCATGTTTCTCCGTGCCAAAACCCGCTTCAAGGACGGCAAAGAGCATCGCTACTGGAGCATTGTGGAAAGCCGCCGCAGCGCAGGGGGCCGGGTGGTCCAGCGGCATGTGCTGTATCTGGGTGAGATCAATGACAGTCAGAAAGCGGCGTGGTGCAAGACCATCGAGGTGTTTGATGAAGGCGGGCAACGGCCGACGCAGCTCGCCCTGTTTCCCGAGGATCGGGAGTCGCCGCCGCTGGATTGCGAGGTGGTGCAGGTCAAGCTCAACCAATTGCAGTTGCGCCGGCCACGGCAATGGGGTGCCTGCTGGCTGGCTTGCCACTTGTGGGAGCAGTTGCGGCTGGACGATTTCTGGGCGGAGAAACTGCCGCCGTCCCGGCAGGGCACGCGCTGGTTGAACGTGTTCAAGACCTTGGTGTGTTATCGGCTGATCGATCCGGGTAGCGAGTGGCGGCGGCATCGCCACTGGTATGAACAAAGCGCCCTGGCGGATTTGCTGGGCGAGGATTTTGGTTTGGTGCAGAGCGACAAGCTGTACCGGTGTCTGGATAAACTGGTGGCGCATAAGGAGGCGCTGTTTACCTTCTTGCGCCAGCGCTGGCAGGCGCTCTTTAATGTGCAGTTCGAAGTCTTGTTGTACGATCTCACCAGCACGTATTTCGAATGTGATGTGCCGGAGACCGGGAAGCGGAAATTCGGCTACAGCCGCGACAAACGCTCCGATTGCGTCCAGGTGGTCATTGCGCTGATTGTGACGCCGGAAGGATTTCCACTGGCCTACGAAGTCATGCCGGGCAATACCGCCGACAAAACCACCCTGGCGGATTTTATCCAGAAAATCGAGACCCAGTACGGCAAGGCCCAGCGCACCTGGGTCATGGTGCGGGGGATCCCCACGGAGGAGACGCTCGCCCAGATGCGTGCCGCCGAGACGCCGATGTACTATCTGGTCAGTACCCCCAAAGGACGGTTGAGCAAGCTGGAAAAAGACTTTCTCAAACTGCCCTGGGAAGCAGTCCGCGAGGCCGTTGAGGTGAAGCTCCTCGACCAGGAAGGCGAGCTTTACGTGCTGGCCCGGAGTTCAGGGCGGGCGGACAAGGAACGTTCGATGCGACGGCGGCGCTTGAAAAAGCTGCTCAAACGCTTGCAAGAACTCCAGCAGCAAGATCTCACCCGCGATCAACTGTTACTGAAACTGGGGGCGGCCAAGAAAGAGGCTGGGCGGGCTTATGGCCTCGTCAATCTCCGCTTGCCGGACAAAGACCAAGCCGTCACCCCGGAAACCTTCCGCTTTACCCTGAACCGCAAAAAGCTCCGCATCGCTCGCCGTCGGGAGGGCAGTTACCTGCTACGCTCCAACCTCACCGGCGACAATCCGGCACTGCTTTGGCAATACTACATCCAGCTCACCGAAGTCGAACAGGCCTTCAAAGAACTCAAGGGCGACCTGTCGATACGTCCCATTTATCACCAACTCGATGCCCGCATCGAGGCGCATATCTTTGTCGCCTTCATGGCCTATTGCCTGCAGGTCACGCTCAAGCACCGGCTGCGCGCGTTGGCGCCCGGACTGACGCCTCGGTCTGTACTTGAAAAAATGGCGGCCTTGCAAATGGTGGACGTGCACTTGCCGACCACCGATGGCCGCTGCCTCATCCTGTCTCGTTACACCCAACCTGAAACAGACCAGCAACTCCTGTTGTCCCAACTGAAGCTGCAACTGCCAGCCCAACTACCCCCCAAAATCACCGCGAACGCAACAGCGACCCTCTAGCCCGTCGATGCTCTTGTAGTGCCGACTTTTGCAATCCATGCACGGTAAATCAAACGCTTAGCCGCTTTATTACTTCGAGTTGCGGAAGTCGGG
>JBAPTW010000485.1:0-2832 GCA_049282355.1 Gammaproteobacteria bacterium
CACAACGCTTGTATCGAGGATATCGACTACCGCGCACCGCGTGGACTGGACAAGGCGTTGATCCTGAGTCTGGGCTCCTGTCGCTGGGTCCACGAGGGGCTCAACCTGATCATCAATGGCCCCACCGTGACCCCGACATAATGCATACCTCTCTATGTCACTAAAAATCCAAAACCATTTGTTTGTCAGTCGCTGTTAGCGGGTTATCCCGCAACGCGCGTTGTACCGCCGGCAACCGCAAGTCGATTCTACGGATGACCCACGGGGCTCCCACGCACACCTGAGTCGCCGGCAAAAACTGGCGTTTGATTAACCGTCGCACCGTCATCGTGCTCACGCCAAGCTCACCCGCTGCCTCGCCCAGCGTCAATTCTTCACGGGCCTGTCTTTCGCCTTCTTCATAGACTGGAATCGCATGATCATTGCGAAAACCACATACCCGGTTGCGGGTCCAGGTGTAACCCTTGGCCGTGCGCTTTCCCAGTCGATTCAGTAGCCCCGCCATGAGGCTGTCGGGCATCAGGCGGGCAAGCACTCGGATCACGCGCTCGGTCTCGACATCCGTCTTCCAGCGATGCTGGCCGGAGCGATTCTTGATCACTTCGAGCTCCGTATGATCACCACCTTTCCAGTGCAGTACGAGCCGTATCCGATCTTCGCGCAGATAGACCACGATTTCGTTTAACACCGTGCGCAAGATGCGCTTTTTAATCTCCGGTGATGCGCCACGGTGCGCCCACACCGTGGGCAGATCGTTGGCGAGGGCCAAAAGGGATTGTCGCCGATCACCGGTGATCGGCGCCTTGGCAGCGCCGGTAAGCGCGTTGAGGTCCGCCTCGCGCTGTTGCACGAATAGCAGCGCATCATTCCAACGACGTTCGAGCTCCGCGGCAACCAGCCGGTTCTCGGGCTCGATGGCATCATACTGGCGGCGCGCCCGTTCGGCTTCAAAACGGGCCTGCGCGAGGGCCAGCTCCCGTTGGCGCCGCGTCGCTTCTCGCTCTTGCTCGCGCTGTGCCAGGGCGGTGAGCGCGGATTCGATGCCCAGGGGCTTAAGCACCGCAAGTACTTCGCGCACCACCGCCTGCTCGACCCGCAAGCCACCGAAGGAAATACAGTTCTCTGAGACGCCGTGGTTGATCGTCGCGCCTCGGCATTGGTAGCGACCCGCCTGGCCCTGCTTGCCGCTGTACGTCACGGTCAATTTCCGACCGCAATGGCCGCACCGCAAAAGACCGGTCAGCAAGGCCTCGCCGCGCCGAACCGAACCCCGCACCATGGCTCCTTTGCCGTTGGCATTCTCGGCGATGAGGGCTTGATTGGCTTGATACTCGTCCCAGCCGATGTAGCCTTCGTGATGCTCGACAATGAGCACATCCCAGTTCGCCGGCAGCCGCCGACAGCCCCGGGCGACCTGTTTACGACCCGCTTCGATTCGAATGCGCGACTCCGTGCGCCCATGAACATAGGCCCCGGCATAAATGGGATTGGTCAGCACCTTGTGCACGGCATTGTAGCCGGGGAGCTTCCAGATGATGTGACGACCCTCGCTACCATAATCCACCGCCGGCAACTCGATCTGCTCCTGACGCAGCCAGAGCAGAACCTGGCGAATGCTCCCAAACTCTCGAAATTTCTGGAACACCAAGTCAAGGCTCTGTTGCACTCGGCGGTGAGGATCTTTTTCGAGGCGATCGTCGGCCGTGCGCACATACCCGACCGCCACTGTGGTGTACAGTTCACCGCGCTGCGCTTTGAGCTTCAACGCTTCTTGAGAGCGGCTTCGGAAGGTCGAGAGCTCCATCTCGCTCAGAGTGCCCTTCAGGCCCAAGAGGAGCCTGTCGTTGGCTTGCCGAGGGTCGTAGACACCGTCCTCGTCAACCAGCAGGGTGTTCACCAACCCGCAATACTCGAGCAAAGTGTGCCAGTCACGCCCATTTCTGGCGAGCCGTGATGCCTCGATCGAGAGCACGGCACCGACTTCACCCTTACACACCGCTGTCAACAATCGGTCAAACCCCGAGCGTGCAACGCCCCCGCCTGAGCAGCCAAGGTCTTCGTCGAGCACCACCACTTCTTGCCAGCCCAGCGTGTGGGCGCGATGCTCGAGCGCATATTGTCGGCGGCGACTCTCAGGATTGTGCTGAAGCTGACTCACCGTCGATTGCCGGACGTAGACGTAAGCGACGCGACGCAAATGGTCAATCGTGATCTTATTCATGACCCGTCTCCCTGCGTCCCATCGACGGGTGCTCTACCTCGAACACCGAGACCAGCAACTCCCCCAACAACGCCTTGACCTGGCCTTTTGCGGCATCGGGTAGTCGGCGCTCCGATGGGCTCATGTCGAGAAACAAATCTTTCTGGTGCTTGTTCTCCCGCGTCATGCTTACCTCCTCTTGCGGTGTTCCCAGCAGAACGAAACGCAAGGGAGGATAAGATGGGGTCCAATAGGCGGCGCAAATCCTCAAGCGCTACCACGTCAATACGAGGAATGGCAACCGGCTTCAGGTGGGCGACCGCCGGATTAATCATCCAGCCAGGAAGGTAGGCTTTCGTGCCGTCGCGTTGCTCCAGCAACACGTGCTCTTCGTCGGCGTATCGCTTGGTCCCGACAATCACCACCCGCTCTCCCGAGAGCGGGTGGTGAGGGTAATAAACCGTCGCTTCGAATGCCCGTTTATGGGCAGTATGTCGCCCATCCGACCGGCGTGGGTAAGACCTGGATCGCCTGCGCCATGGCGCAGAAGGCCTGCCGGGAGGGCTACACGGCGCTGTATCTGCGTCTTCCTCGGCTGTTCGAGGCACTGAGCCTGGCCCACGGCGACGGGC
>JBAPTW010000486.1:0-5621 GCA_049282355.1 Gammaproteobacteria bacterium
TTAACCAGTCTATCGTGGTCGCATTCACGCTACGCGTTCTCAACATACCGTTGAGCCTAATCTGTGGCCTCATTTACTTCATTGATTCAAGTCTTTTCGTGTCGCCCTCAGCGAGAACGCCAGCGAAATGGAATCAGGAACTTGGCAATCCAAGGTAAAAACGAAAATTTTGCCAAGCCGAGAGAGGAGTCGGCGTTATGGTTATTCGATTATGCGGTTGCTATCGGTAGGGTGCGGCCCGCTCCGTGGCTAAGGGATCACGTTGGCCGTCGCCTCCCGAGCTATTCGATATCAGCAGGCTTAGGTCGACCTGTCCAAAAAGCCCCCATGGATAAGTATCTGAGATCGGCATTGGGAACAGCACCAGGCCTATTGGAAGCTTCTGTGAACCGGATTGAGTGATGGGCTGAACCTTAAGCAGGTCCTGGCGAGCAATGAGCGCAAAGGAGGTCCGTATAGCAAAAAGAGTGCTGGCGCATCTACTGGAAAGGCTTCACAGTGTCATACGAGGAGGCTGCCATGTTTACACCGGGGGCAGAAGCTTGCAAGCGAGCTGAAGTGAGCAACCACGCGGCCAATGAACCGCTCGCCGCGCAGATAGAGCCTTTCGATTCCTTCTGGGAAGGTTCTGAGAATGTGGAGGGAGGCTATCGAAAGCTGTCGATTTTTTATCGGCGCAACTACCTCAAATATATCCCTCCGTCTCTCGACAGCCGAATCCTGGTGATCAGTTGTGGACCAGGTTACTTCGTGAATATGCTGCTGGAACAAGGCTATCAGCGCGTAACCGGTATAGACTCTTTCGAAAGCAAGGTTGCACATGCGAAGCATAGGGGGCTGGACTGTCGCGTCATGCGCGCTTTCCCTTTCCTGCATGACCACAAAGAGACTTTCGACGCTATCATTTGTGAGCAGGAAATCAATCACTTAACGAAAGATGAAATACTTACCTTTCTTCGGTTGGCTCGGGAAAGCCTCATTCCAGGAGGAACACTAATCGTTCATGCTCTCAACGGAGCGAATCCGATTACCGGTTCGGAAGCTCTCGCCCAAAACTTTGACCACTACAATACGTTCACAGAGTATTCCCTCCGGCAAATACTCGAACATTCGACATTTGAGCAGATTCACGTTTTCGGTCTAAATCTTTATGTCTTTTATAAGAATCCAATTAACTATGTCGCTTGGGCCGCATCCACACTTCTCAGTGTAATTTTTCGTGGGCTTTTTGTTCTATACGGAAAATCTAACAATATCTTCACGAAGAAGATCGCTGCGGTCTGTGTACGACCGCTTGGCTAAGGATGCTGTGTAAGATGATTTTAATCACGGGTGGCACCGGATTCATAGGATCGAGATTGGCTTTGCATTGCTTACAGAGGGGCGACGCCGTGCGCATCCTTGGTCAAACAAATAATGCATACGAGGAAGCGAACAAGCGTGCGGTGGAGGCAGGAGGTGGGCAGGTTTATGTTGGTTCGATAACAGATGCAGAGATGGTAAGAAAGGCAGTTCAGGGTAGCGATGTCGTGTACCACCTAGCTGCTGCCCAGCATGAAGCGAATGTTGGAGATAACTATTTCTGGGACATTAATGTAGAGGGCACGAAACATGTTTTAGAGAGTAGCCTGCAGGCTGGTGTCACATGTTTTATCCATGGGAGTACGATTGGTGTTTATGGCGAGGCCTTGGTGGGGGAAATTGACGAGAGCACATCCATCAAGCCAGATAACATCTATGGAACGACAAAGAGCGAAGGGGAGAAGTTGGCGCTTGCCTATGCCGATAGGCTACCAGTTGTGATAGTGCGTATATCGGAGACATACGGACCAGGAGATAAACGCCTACTAAAGCTATTTAAGGCAATCAAGAGTAAGACGTTTTTTGTGATTGGCCCAGGAGAAAACAAGCATCAGCTTATCTATGTGGATGATCTAATCCAGGGTCTGATGTTGGTGACAGACCGAAAAGACGTTTTTGGTGAGCTTTTCGTCCTCGCCGGTAAGGAGATCGTGACCACCAACCAAATTGCTCAGACCGTTGCCGACGCGCTTGGTGTTCGGCTCAGGAAATCGCGACTTCCTTTGCTACCGTTCGTTATTGCGGCATCTGCGCTGGAGAGGGTGTGTAGGCCGCTAGGTATTCAGCCGCCTCTGCATCAACGAAGACTGGATTTTTTTCGAAAGAGTTTCTTTTTTTCGCGGCAAAAGGCTGAAACCGTATTGGGTTTTGAACCGGCGACGTCTTTTAGAGAGGGTATTGGGGAGACAGCTCGTTGGTATCAAAAAACAAGTCTGTTGTGAACGCTGCCGCTGGTCGGTTACTGACAGCTTTGCGTTTAAATGGTGCGCGCAACTATGAGAATTCTTTTTTGTAACTATGAGTATCCACCGCTTGGGGGCGGAGGGGGGGTTATTAATGCCTTGCTTGCCGAGGAGCTTGCAACACGGCACGAGGTGACGGTGCTTACCTCGCAAGGTTTAGATTTGCCGCGAGAAAGCAGCGAGGGCGGAGTGCGAATTATCAGGGTGCCGGTTTTTTTTCGAAGACGAGAAGCAGTAGCTAATTTAGCATCAATGTTTGCCTACATGGTGATGGGTGTGCGAGTGGGCAGGGCGCATCTTGCCGAGGCAAAATATGACATTATAAACACACATTTTGTGTTGCCTTCGGGCCCTGTTGGAGATGCGCTTTCCAGATTGGCCGGAGTGCCCAATATCTTGTCGGTACATGGAGGTGACCTTTACGATCCAAGTAAATGGACGTCTCCACATCGTCATGCGATTCTACGGCTTTGGGTAAGGTCCCTGTTAAAAAAAGCCGATCATATCGTCGGTCAGTCTGAAGATACCTTGCGGAGCTTGCGACGGTTTTACGTCACTAACATTCCGACTACACGTATTCCTCTTGGAATTCGACGCCCAGCGAGCGGGATTGCGGCTAGGGAGAGTTACGGCCTACGTAACGAAGACATCGTTTTGGTCACCGTTGGTAGGCTAGTCTCACGGAAGGGGCTCGATCAACTGCTGACGATAATGTCTCGCATGGGAGACAACAGGATCCACTTACTGGTAATGGGCACCGGACCCGAGGAAGAGCGGCTTCGGCACCAGGCCAGTGCGCTGGGATTGACGCAGCAGGCTCATTTCCTTGGTTATGTTGAAGAAAGCGAGAAGTTTGCCGTGCTGCGGATGTCGGATATCTACGTGTCTACCAGCCAGCATGAGGGATTCGGGCTGGTTTTTCTGGAGGCGATGGCATGTGGTTTACCGATAATCTGCTATGATCGCGGTGGGCAAACAGATTTTCTAGAGACAAGGCAAACAGGTTATGTTGTTCCGCTCAATGATATGAGCGGATTCGAGATATCTTGTAAAGAATTAAGCAGGAATCCAACGCTTCGGCAGGAGATAGCCGAGCATAATCGACAGCGTGTGGCAAGCTATTACATAGAGAGTTGCGCGAGGAAATATGAGGAGGTTTTTGACTGGGCGCTTCAAAAGGAACAAAGTCGGACAGCCTTAGATCAGCCCAGGGGTAAAATTGTGGCGCGGTAGAGTAAGAGGAATGCGTGGCGCGGCTGAGGCCAGTTTGTAGGTCGAGCCTTCGCCGACCCCCTGCATTGAGTCGAAGCCTTGCGCTCACATCGATGCTGGCGCCCGATACATGAACGCCGCCCCTTCAGTCCATCACCATAGGTATTGGTAGTGGTTTTAGGAAGATCAATTGTGCGCTGCCACAGTGGTTGGAAATCGGTTGTTCCAGCTACGACTTCGTGTCGCAACGACGTACGGGGAACTTCAACATCATGTGCGGAATTGCTGGAATCGTAAGCAGTGACCTTTACGGCCGCGAGGATATCGGTCGGATGCTTGCCGCACTTACCCACCGTGGTCCAGACGATGCGGGTACTTACTCGGGTCAAGGGGCAATTCTTGGGCAACGCCGTTTGTCCATCATCGACCTGGCGGGTGGTCACCAGCCGATCCCAAATGAAGATAGAACGAAATGGATAATCTGTAACGGTGAGATCTATAACCATCGTGAATTACGAATGCATTTGGAGCGCAGCGGTCATGCTTTCTTAACACACTCTGATTCAGAAGTTGTCCTACATCTATACGAGGAACTCGGGCAACGGTGCGTCGAAAAATTGCGAGGGATGTTCGCGTTCGCAATTTGGGATGCTGAAAAAAAAATCCTTTTTGCGGCGCGCGATCATCTTGGGCAAAAGCCATTTTTTTATGTCGAGACACAAAACGGGCTGTTTTTCGCTTCGGAAATAAAAGCACTACTTGCACTGGACCCTTCCCTTGCAAAGCTTAACTTTGAGGCGCTGTATCAGTATTTGTCGCTGCGCATCATTGCTTCTCCGTTGAGTATGTTTAGCGAGGTGAAGAAGCTTTCTCCAGGACATTCCTTGACTTTTTCCGCTAACTCAGGACTCAGGATCGAACGCTACTGGGAGCTCTATTACGAGCCTAAGTTTGTTGGGTCTGAGCAAGATGCTATCGATGAACTCGAGGAGAAATTAATAGAATGTCTTAAATTGCATACGGTGAGTGACGTGCCGGTCGGCGCCTTTATGAGTGGCGGCCTTGATTCGACGCTTGTGGTGGCGATGCTGATGAAGCACGTGGTCGACGTGCCGATCCAAACCTTCTCTGTGGGCCTGCCCTATAGGCAGTTTGACGAAGCGCCATACGCTCGGATGATTGCCGATCAGTATGGAACGCATCATCACGAAGAAACCATAACACCCTCCTTATTGGACACCTTGCCTGAGTTGACTTGGCATCTTGACGAACCCTCAGATCCGCTTGCTGTTTGCTCATATCTAATAGCAAAGATAGCGCGGGAGCACGTGAAGGTGGTTCTCGGGGGCGATGGGGGAGATGAACTTTTTGCGGGGTACGATCGGTATTATGGAAATATGTATGCCGACCAATATGCGCGCATCCCGGCCATGGTTCGGCGCAACGTAGTGAACCGAGTGCTAAACAGGCTGCCCGATGGGAACTGGTATAAGAGTCTGCCCCATAGGCTGAAATGGCTTAATCAACTGTCTTTTCTGCGGGGCGGGCAAAGGTACGCGAGGAGTTTAGGTTATTTCTATTTCAATGAAGCAGGGACTAGGTCCGTGTATGGGCCCGCAATGGAGCGAGTGTTAGCGTCGTTCGATCCGGAAGCTTCGATTAGAGATTATTTCGAAAATGCCCATGCCTCTGAGGCGCTAGACCGCATGCTCTATGCCGATAGCCAAGTGCGGCTGCCAGACCACTCCGTGATGATACTCGATCGAATGACGATGGCACACGGGTTGGAGGCACGCAGCCCGTTCATGGATCATATACTTGTGGAGTTCGCGGCGCGTCTTCCGACGTCTTTGAAGATCAAGAGACGCTCCTTGCGGTATATCGAATATCAGTTGGCGAAGCGGTATTTGCCTCGGGCGGTGCTGAATCGCCCAAAGCAAGGGTTCTCGGTTGCGCTGCCTTATATGTTAAGACACGAGTATTCAGTCCTATTTCGGATTCTGCTAGAAAACGCCCATCTCGCACGCGATGAAATTTTAAGTCAGAATGCGATTTCCCGCCTTGTCGAGGAGCATGAGATCGGTC
>JBAPTW010000487.1:0-2033 GCA_049282355.1 Gammaproteobacteria bacterium
GATACATTCGTGGTGAATATTGGCGATCTGGTGCAAACATTTACCAATGATCGCTATGTTTCCACCATGCATCGGGTCATTAATGCCGGTGGTAATGAACGCTATTCGCTTCCCTTTTTTATCGATCTGGATTTTGATGCCGAGGTGAAAGTAGTGCCTACCTGCATCAGCCCGAATCATCCAGCCAGATATGCGGCCTATACCTGCGAATACTTAAACGCTTGGTGTGAGTTGGAGCGGAAGGCGTCGAGGATCAAAATAGAAGCACACATTTGGAAAAATGAGGAGCTTCGTCATGATCGACATCGACACCTTCCTGACCTATCTATACGTTATGGTGGACGACTTTTGCAAGCAACATCCGAGCTGCGAGCGTCACCCCGGCCCGAGTGCATCGCTGAGCTGCAGCGAAGTGGTGACTTTGGCGCTGTTCGGGCAATGGTGCCACTTCAGCAGGGAACGCGATTTCTCCCGCTATGCCCGACGCCATCTGCGCAGCGCCTTTCCCGGCTTGCCGGACCGGGCGCAGTTTAATCGTTTGATGCGCCGGTACGCCGAGGCGGTGGTGGCCTGTTTTCTTGATCTGGTAAAACTCCTGGATGCGCCGCAGTGTGCCTATGAAGCGTTGGACGGGACGGCGGCCGTCCCGCGCGATGCCAAACGCCGCGGGTCGGGTTGGCTGCCCGGGTTGGCCGATATCGGTTGGAGGAACCGCTGGGGCTGGGACGAGGGCTTCGACGTGCGGTTGTCGGTCAATCCCCTCGGGGCGATCACCGGCTTCGGCTTCGGTTCGGCCAGCACCAAGGACCAGCCCCTGGCCGAGACGTTCTTTGCCCTGCGAGCGTACCCCGATCCGCGCCTGCCCACGGTCGGCGCCCCGGCCCGAGGGCCGTAGGTCACGGACAAGGGCTTTGCCGGTCAAGCTCGCCAGCGCGACTGGCAAGATGCCTATGGCGCGGGGGTGATCTGTGCGCCCAAGCGCAACCGCCGCCACCCCGGGCCGCGGGCCTGGCGGCGGTGGTTGGCCGGCATCCGTCACATCGTCGAGACCGTCAATGGCTGCCTCCAGCAGGTCTTCCGTCTCGATCGCGAACGCCCCCACACCCTCGACGGCTTTCAGGTCCGCCTGACCGCCAAAATAGCCCTGCCTAATGGCTGCATCTGGCTCAATCAGCGACTCGGCCGTGCCCCGCTGGCTTTCGCTGATCTGGTGGCGTGGTAGCATGCCAGGATCTCACACCAAGCGTTTAAATCAGTGGACGGTTTGTCCATTGCTTTTTCCTCCGAATTCGACACGGGCATACGCTCCATTAGCGAAAAGCCTGTTACACTCCAACCCTGGTAAAGGTTTCCCCTTCTATTTGTAAACCATATCCCGGTTTCAGACCCAATTGTGCCGCTGCGCTACCCTGGTTAACAGCCAATTCCACGAGGCCACTGGAATTCTCATACCAAAAGCACTGTCCCGGCGCCACCTCCGCAAAAGTCTTCGCTCGCACCAGGCGCCGACCGGCAATGTGAATCGCCGCATTGACTTCCACAGAACTCGCTCGGATACCGGTCATGGCATTACCATAACGATCTACATAGACAATCCGCGCCAAATCATCCGGCCAAGGCTGAAACGGAAAGGACGTTCTTACCCCTAACGTGTCCGGTGATGCTGTTTCGGTTGCCAGTACGGCGGCCACCGGTGCAAATAGATCCCGGCCATGGAAGGAGGCCGACAACCGCTTTGGCTGCCAGGTAATGTGCCAAGCTTCTACCTGCCGAGCACGCACCGCCACTTGGTTAAACAGGCCATTGTCCGGTCCAACAAACCATTGTTTATCCGCTTGCAGCATTAATGCGGCTCGCTTTCCGCCGACACCCGGGTCCACAACTCCCAAAAATACCGTTTTTTCGGAAAACTCCTCGATATAGGCAGCCAGCAAATAAGCGGCCCATTGGGCATCGTAAGGGGGCACATCGTGAAACAAGTCGATTACCTGTTGCTGCGGAGCATACTTGGCCAAAGCCAGTTTGAGTAAACC
>JBAPTW010000488.1:0-2662 GCA_049282355.1 Gammaproteobacteria bacterium
ATCCCAGACGACAGAGGTTGCCGGCCCAGCTTTGCTGCTTTTGAACTTGAAAAACAATCGTAGCGCCTACGATTGCTAACTTGCACGCTGGGCCGCCGAAGGCCGCAAGAACGCGTGTGAGTCCCAACAAGAACGCAGCAGCGGGCAACAAGATGACCCTACCCCACTCGTTCCCCGTATACGTGCACCCGACTCGGCGAGGCTGGCAGTCCTTGAAGGTCGGCCCGCTAATGTGAGAGAGAGCCGGCAAGCTATCTACTCCGAGAACGACCATCATCGCGCCGTCCGGTGCGGGGCGAGTCGGCTGGTGCGAACTGGTGATCATTGAGCATCTGAATTAGCGTTGCTGGCGACATCGTTTCCAGGCCATCCTTGTTGCTGCTGTCCACCACCCGAACGGGCTGGGTAGGAAAGGATAGAACTGCAGCTGCTTGTTGCCTCCGTTGGTACCAAACAATGAGCTCGATGTCGCGGCACGAGGCTGACTGCACCGAGTGGCGTTGTTCAAAAGATGGAACTGTCCGCCTAACACCTTCATCACTCCCTAATCAGTGCAGATGTAGTTCGTGGTGGCTTCCTCTAGTCCTGCTTGCCTTGTGCCGGGTCGATCAAGCCGCTTTCTGCCCCTTGGCTGTTTAACCATGCTCAAGTTCGCCGTATTTTTGCCAAGATTACCAGCATCACTGGCTTCTGTTCTGATACTGGGTGAGGATGCGATGAAAAACGAGACCACAGAGATATTCACCCTTGGTGAAGTGGCGACCTACTTCAAGGTGGGTAGACGTACCGTCTATCGCTTGGTGGTGGCTAAGGGGATTTAAGTGTTCAAGGTGAGAGGGACATGGCGCTTCTTGCGTCACGAAATCGACCAGTGGATTAAGAGGCAGACCACCGAGGTCCAGGGCAACGATGTCCTTGGGGTCCCTGGCAGCGAGTACGGATGAGGGGCCGCCGGGAATGCTCACACAGCTGGACCGTCTGGTCGACGAAGTCGTGGCACTGCACAGCAAGTTGGTCCTGCTTGTTGGGCGCCCTGGGTGCGGTAAGACCAAGCTCTTGGGCCAGCTGGCCGAAAGCCGAACTGCGAAGGTGATGAATGTCGGAGCTGCTCTGGGAAAGCGCCTCGCGGCGCTGCCGCAGCGGCAACGGGCGCTCCAGGCCAACGTCGCCATGCGGGAGTTGGCCGATGAGTACGCGAGCGGTGATCTGCTCCTGCTCGACAACATTGAGCTCCTGTTCGATCAGTCGCTCAAGCTCGATCCGCTGGATCTGCTCAAGCGCCACGCCCATGCCCGGCGCGTCGTGGCGGTGTGGCCGGGAGGGTTACGGGATGGCCGGCTGAGCTATGCGGAGATCGGGCATCCGGAATATCAGGACTACGGCCTGGACGGCGTGGTCCCGTTCGAAATAGAAACGGCGAGGTAAAAGGGAAAAACGCATGCGCTACGGGGATCTCATTCAATTCGAGCCGATCGAGTCAGTCATTCAGCTGCTCGACGCCAATCGGCCTAATGAGGCGAAGAAGCTCGTCGCCACTTACGTGATCTCCGACGACATGGCCGATCGAATCGGCAAGCAGATGATCGCGCAGATTTCGTTCGACGAATCGGTCGATCACAAAGGCGTGCTCGTGGTCGGCAACTACGGCACGGGTAAATCGCACTTGATGTCCGTGCTGTCGCTGATCGCCGAAGATGCCGCCTATGTGCCGATACTCCGTCACCCAAAAGTCGCTGAGGCTGCAAGCTTCATAGCTGGCAAGTTCAAGGTGCACCGCATCGAAATCTCCAGCCAGATGTCTTTGCGCGACATCATTACGCAAGAACTTGAAATCTTCTTGGAAAAGCAGGGTGTCAGCTATTCATTTCCGCCAGCCGACAAGGTGGTCAACAATAAGGCCGCCTTCGAAGAGATGATGGCCGCCTTCGACGAGGTTCACCCCAATCAAGGTGTACTTCTCGTTGTGGACGAATTCCTAGAGTTTTTGCGCTCCCGAAAGGACCATGACTTGGTGCTGGACCTGTCGTTCCTGCGCGAACTGGGCGAAGTGACAAAGCACCTGCGATTCCGGTTCGTGGCGGGAGTGCAGGAAGCCGTCTTTGACAGCAGCCGTTTCCAGCACGTCGCGGACAGCCTGCGTCGGGTGAACGAGCGCTTTACGCAAGTATTGCTTGCGCGTCAGGACGTGAGCTTCGTGGTGGCGGAACGCCTGCTCAAAAAGTCAGCCGACCAGCAGCACAAGATCCGCACCTACCTCATGCCCTTCGCGAAGTTCTACAGCAACATGAACGAGCGGATGGATGAGTACGTTCGCCTGTTTCCTGTGCACCCGGACTACATCGGCACCTTCGAGCGGTTGATCTTCACTGAAAAGCGTGGTGCGTTGGTCACCTTGCGCGACCAGATTCAGGCACTCCTGGACGACGAGGTTCCGACTGATCGCCCCGGCCTGATCGGTTTCGACAAGTTCTGGGACACGGTGACCTCGAACTCCGTGCTGCGCTCGGATCCGAGTATTGGTCCGGTGTTGAAGGTCTCGGAGGTGCTCGGGGAGCGCGTCCAGAAAGCCTTCACTCGCCCGCCATACAAGGCGATGGCCATCCGCGTGATCAATGGGCTCTCCGTGCACCGGTTGACCACTGGTGGCGATATCTACGTGCCG
>JBAPTW010000489.1:0-31778 GCA_049282355.1 Gammaproteobacteria bacterium
GCGAGAGCCGTCGCTTTCGCGCGCGCTGCTAAGACACTAACGGGCAAATCCGTGCCGTACCGGCAGGTTTTTGCCGAACAGAAGACCTCCGCACGAAGGCGAATTCAGCCGTTATCGTAATAGAAAAACGGTCTTGATAGCCGAATGCCTCTTCGTAGTCTCTAAAACAGCTTCTTAAACAGCTTCTTAGAGGCCATAAGCAAACATATCCTGTGAATGCGCTCTCATAACGCCCGTTGATGGATGTTAATCATACGGATCACCACATCTCCAGCGATCATCGGATACGCACAGGTGTTGTCGGTACATAAATTGCTTTTTCCTGCTGCTTTGGCAACATTGAATGTGTCGACAGAGCAAGTTGGACACCGACCTAGAACCGGAGGGTACACTGAAATACATGAGGTGGCACGATTAGTCATCTTCAAAATGCCTTTTGCATAATGACTGCAAGGACTGGCATGCGGCTGAGAAGCATCCACTCTAGCTGCTTTTTTTGGCGGGATCCGGCCTCGCTGCCATCATGCAACGGAACTTGCATCGGACCCGAAAGTGGTAGCGTACAGCACTGCATCAGAAAGCGGGCTCTTACGGTGCTTTTTACCTTTTGGTTATCTGTTTTCTCAGTGAATGCCTGGCCGCTGGAATACCAGTCACTGCAAGAGATCCGCCAGGTCGCCGCTCAATTTTTGCAGAATTCCGTGGAAGGTAACGGTGGTAAGCATCGCATTCAAATCGGAGAAATAGACTCACGTCTGCGTTTATCGCTCTGTAGCTCGCCACTTATGGCTTTCCTGCCGCCAGGTGTAAATCCCAAGGGTAACATCACAGTCGGTATACGCTGTTCAGGAACCAAGCCATGGAAGCTATATGTCTCTGCAACGGTAAAGACTTACGGCAAGGTGGTGGTGCTGACGAGAGGCCTACCTCGGCATTCCAAGATCAGCGCGGACGATGTCCGTCTAGAAGAACATGACATCACTCACGTCACATCCCCTCTTCTGGCACAGGCGGAAGAGGCCATCGGAAAACATTTAACTCGCAGCGTATCTGCGGATCAACCCTTGACTTACAGCTTACTTAAAAACCCCGTCGTGGTTCGCCGCGGTGAACGTGTTACCTTGCTTTACAAATCACCGGGCATTGAGGTGCGCAGCAGCGGTACCGCTTTGGAAAATAGCAGCACAGGAAAACGTATTTCGGTGAAGCCTCATGGGGCTTCACGGGTGGTTGACGGAGTTGTATTGCAGCCCGGCGTTATCCTGGTAAACCAGGGTCACTAAAGTTCCAACACCCGTTGCCGTTACTCGGGGCACGAGGAATGTCCGTGAATCGAATTGGATAGCTGCTGAGTGGTTGAGGCTCAAATATCGCTCGCGTTTCTCACATGAGCGTCGCCTCAGGCATTTCAATAATACATCGCCTTGAAAAATCCAACCTCCACCAAGGCAGATCCGGACGAACGTGAAAAGATGCTAAGCGTCCCCACAGACCTACCTGATGCCTTTTTAGAAAGTACCTGTGAAGTCATAGAGGAGCTGATACAGGAAGCACAAGATCTACTCACGCTTCTCGTGCATGAGCATTCAGCACTGAAGCGAAGAAGGAATACAGATCTTTTCGAAATCGCAAAACAAAAACACACACGTCTACGTGCTCTAGAGAGCAAGTTTCAACAAAAAATAGACGCTGTTGAGTATTTACAGGCGGAAGTGAAAAAGCACAGAGCTCGGGGGTGCCTCCTAAACATGCGATCGGCAGCGTTTCTTACTTTATGGGAGGCCCTGCGCGGGGTGCTTTATCGATGTCGCGATCAGAACAGTGCGAACGGAGAATTGATTGCAGCGCTGGGCTGTCACACTAGAGGCGTACTGAGCCTAATGCAGGGCGCGCTCGCCGAAAGTGAAGTTTACGATGGCAGTGGTAGGCGCTGCTCGAACGAATTGTCATCTTATTCGAATACAGCCTGAGAAGCTGTGAAGAAACCGTAGCGAGCGAACCGAGAGCCAGGCGGACGGCGCAAAGCCGCGAGACATATCCGATAGATAAGCGAGGAACGAGCACCGCCCAACGCCGCTATCGGGCCGCGCAGCAGATTCATTCACAACCTCTGAGCACGAGTAAACGACCCACTTCTTATCCAATACGGCCGCCGGGGACTATGCCCAATGATTGACTCTGTGTCCGAGACGTTGCTTCACTCACTAGAGCCTCTTGGTGCACTAACTCATGGGAGCCTCACGCGAGTTGCCGAAGCGGCCCGCTGTGAAAGACTACCTCCCAGAGTTAAATTAAGTGCTTCTGAGGGGAATTCGTCCCTCGTCTATGTCGTTAAGGGAACGCTTACGGTTGTTTCAGAAGCAAGTTCCACTGAATCAATTCGTGCGGGGACTCCTCGATCTCTCAAACCAGTATTTCAAGGGACTAATAAAGAACTTTTTGCTTTTTCCACCTCGCCGGCAGATATCTTGCTTTTGGATAAAACCGTCCTAGAAAAACTTCAAACCGAGGAAAACCTAACTGGATACAATGTACAGGACGTCGAGGTCAACTCCCTCGAGAGTGATATATTCCAAAAAGTCTACGATGCTTGTCAAACGGGTCAGTTGACGCTGCCCAGCATGCCAGAAGTGGCGCTGCAACTTAGAAATGCTGCACAGGATCCCAATGTCAAGGTTTCCGATCTTTCGAGGATCATTCAAGCAGATCCGATTGTTGCCGGCAGAATCGTACACGCAGCCAACAGCCCCCTGTACCGCGGTCAGCGCCCAATTAGCGGGGTAAAGGATGCGATTGTACGTCTTGGCCTCGAAACCTCAAGGAATTTGGCCCTCAGCCTTGCTGTAAAAAATACATTTCAGGCCAAATCACCTTTCCTCCGCGAGCGCATGTATACGCTGTGGGAGCATAGCGTACAGGTTTCCTCCCTATGTTACGTGCTTGCACGTGCTCATTCTCCCCTGGATCCGGAACGGGCCCTTCTGGCTGGTTTAGTACATGACATTGGCGAAGTACCCATATTGACTTATCCTTATTTCGCCATGGAACAGGTCGGCTCAAGTGCCTTAGAAGAGACGCTGCAAAAACTCAGAGCCGTCGCGGGCGTCTTAGTACTGACAGCTTGGGGGTTCGATCCCAGTATCGTGTCGGTTGCAGAGGCCGCCGAAGATTGGCTCAGGGATCCATCGGCCGAGGCGGATTACTGCGATTTGGTCGTCGCCGCTCAGCTTTGTATGAACGCCGACACGCTCCTGCCCCAACTATCGGTTTCTGCTAGGGAGATTGCCGCCCTCCGAAAACTTGGATTATCAGGTGAGGATCAGCATGAAACAACGCAGCTGATGGATGCTGCCCGAAAGGGGACCGCGGTCGTCACTCAAATACTGCAAGGCTAATTGGCAAACTGGCTTTTCGAGGCATTTTCCCTCCCCTTTCCAACCTTTTCTTGGTTGGCGTTAACAGCGGATCCGTAATAGTCTTTTTCTGCGTAGCGATCGACTGTGACAATATTATTTTTGGATTCGAGAGCGGCCAGGTACGCTAACAGCTGCCGATGACAACCAATGAAGCTATGTTGCACGCCATAATCATTCCCAACCAACGCATGGAAGTCACCGTCGGCTCGCAGGATATAGTGGTTGTTAGCCCCGGCCTCCTGACTGTGGAACCAGGCTGTCAGATCTGTAAAAAGCTGCCTAACACGCTGAGAAATAAGTCTGCCATAACCCGCATTCCAGCAGTAGAAACTGACGGCCGAACCGGATAATGAAGGTTGTTGCTTTAGGCGCTGGACATGAAGACAAAGGCACGCTAAAAAGCCTTGAATACCGGCAAACTGCTGGATCAGCACTTCCCCCCAGCTGTTTACCATTAGATAATCCACCAGGCAAACTAGATTCGCTTGGTCCGAGCTGTAGTTCAGCGCATCTGCTCGCTGACTGCTGAGGTAGTTTCCTTTTTTGGTATATGCCTCGAGTGGGTCTGTTCCGAAGTTTATGAGAACCCCTACCGATAGGAGACAAGGCGGCTTAGCAAGAGCTTCGACCTCCGTAACACTGTTTTGACTACTTGAAAAATACTGCCGCAGATACCGACACGCATCGTTTACTTGGTTCCTGCAATCAGAGTTATCCTGAGGCAACAGGACGATATTGGAATGCGACTTAATAACGCCATTAAAATGACACCATGCTAGTAATTCCAAAAGGGAGTCAAACTGTCGCAAAGGTTGGTGTCGGGCGAGGTCAGCTCTTGTAATAAGCCCTCGAAACAGCAGCCACCCGCGGCTGCTTTGATCTACGGGTAGCTGGTGGATAGAAATGGAGCTTTCACAGAGGTCGCGCGAAATATCCTGGTTAATTATTTCGACTTTACCTGCCTTGTGTTCGAAAGCGATAAGCAATTTTCTTCCGAGAAGGCTTGCATCACGCGCACTGACGGCAGCTGCGCTCGGATATCGGTGTGCGAATTCTGAAAGTGTCCGATAAACGGAAGTAAGGGCGGTGGTTACCACCTGCCGCTCTTGTAACACCTCATCAATTTTCCACTGATCCCGATCATCTTGGCGCTGTATCTGAAAGTCATCCCAGCCCCAACGGTCGACGATTCGCTGCAGCAAACGGCGACGCCAAGCGACAGCTGTAGGATTTGACCTTTTGCTTAATGGCTCATGAACTTTGGAATAAAAACAGCGACGACTGAGCTCAAGTCGCTCCACATCGCCCGCAGACTGCAGATAACCCTCTACTTTCTCCCACAACAACACATAGGGATCAAGCGTGTCGAGGTCCGTTGTCCCATTGTAGACGGTCGACTTGTAGCGAAGACTTAACAGCTCGATCTGCGGATATTCTTTTGCATAGGTTTCCAGGAGCAAGACCTTGAGTAGGGATTTATTTGGCGAGCTGATGCTCTTAAATAGCTGCCAGAGAGCGGCGCTCAGGAATTCCTCAGGCGGCACTTTCGCCACCGGACCAAAATCTAAATATTCATAATATTTAACAAATTGTCTATTTTTCAGCAGGTTAACATAATCGATATAGCTTTGCTCCAGAGCGGGAGGCACTAACCACCACAGTGGAAATCTCCCAGCCACAAATACCCCGGTCCGATAGAACTCATCTAACAAAAAATGTCTTTGGATTTTTCCACTGTCTTCAATTGATAACGGCAGCGCTTCTGCAGCATACAAATTTTCAGCTACCAAGGGGTAGAGATGGACCTCTAGTCCCAGTGAGGATGACCAAACTGCAATGCCATGGCACTTGTCTCGAAGTTGTTCTATTTGCTTGGAACCGAGCTCTGGTCGATAGCAGACCCAGACATCTAGATCGCTGCGAGCGGAATAACCAATGCTCCCACTGCTGCCCATGAGATAGATACCATAGATATCCACTGCCTGGAGTGCCTGTTTGGCTATCGGAAAGGTTCGAATATGCTTGACTGCGCTCAGCAATGTCCGTCGAGCCGGAGAGTATCCAGAAAGACCACTGGGAGTATCTTTGGTCACATAGCCGGGCATTAGGGGGTGGTTGATGTGAAATAGTAGCGGCAACAGCTCGATAAAGAGCTGTTGTCTTGGCGTGAGAGTCTGCCGCACTCGCTCAATACGAGAGCGACTAATCAAAAGAAAACGCTGACGAATTTTTCTTATTTCTGGACCATCAATTCTTAAGGGGGAAAAGCGTGAAACATTCACCAGCAAGCAGCACCATTGGGTTTGGTTATTCACCCGATCTAGCAACACAGCTGGCTTTGACAGAGTTCATCCAACCCCATCTCAACCCCAGGCAGCTGCAGACCAGCGATAATTAACTATCGGCACCGACAGAAATTATTCTATAGTCCTGCTCTATTGAGACGTGTATGGCCTTTGCTTCGCGTTCAAGCGTGTGCCAAAAAATGTGACCTATTGGGAGATGACTGAAGTAATTTGGGCAACACAACCGTCAGCTCTTTCGAGAGATCCATAATTGAGAGCTGCAGCCAGGATCAACAACAATGCCAGTATTTTGACGGCGCACTCACGGCCGCTTCTGCGGCGTGCTGATAAGCGTATGATCCATAGTACGCTGGCATTAGAGCTTCATGGCATCGACTTTGCTCAGGAAGACTCTGAGCCTAGTTTGCAGTAAAGGATGGCGATGGCCCCACACTCATATTCCACCATTAGTGCCCCGAGCCCTCAAGACACGACCATCGGGCAGGAGCTCAGGCTAGTAACTAGTCAAAAGCTGCGACTCGAGAAGGAACCGGGACTACCGGATAGGGAGTGGCTGCTCGAGCTAGCCCACACCCTTCAAACAACACTGGATGTCGAAAGGCTGATCGAACTATTTAGCGCGCAGGTTAATTATGTATTGTCTGGAATAGGTGTTGAATACTGGGGATATAAAGGTGATATCTGCGCATCTTTTGGAGAGTCTTATGAACATGCATGTGCGTATAACCTAGTGCTAGAGGAATCGAATCTGGGAACTGTGACTTTTAGTCGACCACAGCCCTTTACGCAAAGTATTCGAGCCATTATTGAAAACGCACTGTGCAGCTTAGTCTATCCACTTCGCAACAGCCTCCTGCATCGCGATGCTCTCAAGGCGGCAACTCGCGACCCCCTAACCGGAGTCAATAATCGGATGAGTCTCAACACCATCCTCAAGCGGGAGGTGGATTTATCCCACCGTCACGGCAATCCCTTGTCGATCATCATGCTGGACGCTGATCAATTCAAAGCCGTCAACGATATCCATGGCCACCTTGTCGGCGATACCGCCTTAAAGGCACTAGCGGGGTGCATTAAGGCAACGGTGCGCGACAGCGATATTGTTTTTCGCTATGGGGGCGAGGAATTCTTGATTGTTCTCAGCAGCACCGACATTGCCGGCGCTTCGCTTCTCGCTGAACGACTGAGGTCCGCTGTGCAGGATTTGACGATTCAAAGTGAAGAAATCTGTATTAAAATCACCGTCAGCTTGGGAGTCGCTAATCTCAAGGAAGAAGATGACAGTATCCGCCTGCTGCAGAGAGCTGATCGAGCTTTGTATGAAGCAAAATCAACCGGAAGGAATGGTGTGACAAGCTCCGCTGGACATGAATCGGAGGCGATAGTGCCAAACGACGTGCGTGTTTCGCCGGCCCCCTCCTCTTAGAAGCTGTTTACAACCGCAATATACCAACGAGCACATGAGGATGGCGAGCCGCCGCGCAACGCAGCAGCTCAGGCAAGCGCAGTAATTTTTAAGAACGGCTTCTCAAGATAATCTCGTACATCACGAACCCCTACTTACTAACAGGCAAATTCTGATATACACGCACGATCCTTTGACCGGCCGTCCAAAGACTAAGCACGGCAAGTAGGTAGATAGCTTCCAAAAGCAATCCCAAGACTAGACCGGCAGTTATTATGAGCACACGTTCCGGCCGACTTGCCACCCCCCCTTTACAGGATAAGCCGAACGTTTCTGCCCGCGCTCGCGTGTAGCTTGTCAGCATCCCGCCAAGCATAGCAAGAACTACCATGCTTACTGCGCTCGGTTGGCCCTGAGAGGCGAAATAATAAGCGATAGCGGCAAACATTGTCCCTTCGCCCACACGGTCTAACGCCGAATCAAGGAAAGCGCCAAAATCTGTCACTTTCTGGGCAATTCTTGCCAGTAGCCCATCCAAAAGATCCAAGATACTGGCAAATAAAAATACTATCCCTGCCGTCACGTGCCACCCAAGAATTACAAGCCAAGATGCAGTGAGCGCAAGAACCAAACCGGCGAAGGTAATCTGATTGGGGGAGATCTGTAGACGCACTAGCAGCCTTACTGACGGCATCAGTATTGGCCGGAGACGATTTTGTGCCAAGGTTCTGACCCGTTCCATCATAGGCATGGCAAGACTACATTATCGAGGTGTTACGCCGATAGCCATCCGCTTGGATAACTGCTGTCGGGGTGATCCCAATAGCTGTTGAAAATTCATAGACGTCTTTTTAAATTGTCATGATGCGATGCGAGACTCTCTACAGAGACGTTTGGCTTGAATTTTAACGGATAGAGAATGGCACGCTCTGCAGCGATACCAATCACGAAGGGCGTGTGCATGCTAGATGTAGTAAAAAAGCAAATAAAACCCGAGCAAGGCGGCTACCCAAAGCACCATACGCGCGCTCAACCATGTGCGCACTAAGGTGCTCTGCGGACCAAAATGCCGGTACACGCTCTGCCCAAGAAGTAACATCTGCCCGCGAACACCATCACTGAAGGTAGTGACAACCGGTGCACTTGCGCGGCTAATACCGCGAATAGCGTCGGGGAGAAGCTTGCGGTAAATCCATTCTGCATCGAGATTGACAGAACGCAGTTCGGGAGGGTAAAGGTTGGTTAACTTAAGCCAAGTAAAGGCAAGTGCAGAGAAGAAAAGCAGCTGTAGCTGCGCGATGACATGCGTTGCGTCGTAGGGCGTATACGCCGCCTCAAAAGGCAATAGTTCATACAGCATCCATGGATATATTCCGATAAACACACAAAGCGCGGCGGCAATCCACATGGCAAGTAGCATGTTGTTCGGCGGTTCACCGGTGCGTAAGCCCGCATCGTGAGCAAAGAAAGCAAAGAAAGGAATTTTGATGCCGGCATGGTGGAACACGCCGGCTGAGGCAAATAGTAGGGCCAACCACACACCGGGATAGCCTTCCTGCAGGACGGCTACCATTATCATAGACTTGCTTACGAAGCCGCTAAAGAGAGGAAAGGCCGAAATGGAAGCGGCGCCGACGATACAAAGTCCAGCCGTCATCGGCATACTCTTGTACAGCCCCCCGAGCTCCGATCCATTGATGCGGCCAGTCATATGCAACACGGCCCCCATCGACATCATGAGCAGACCCTTGAAAAGCACATCATTAAACGCGTGAGCAACAGCTCCATTCACAGCCAAGGCGGTGCCAATACCAATCCCGCATACCATGAAGCCGATCTGATTAATCATGCTGTAAGCCAGCACCCGACGCAGATCGTTTTCGATGACCGCATAAAAAATTGGGAAACATGTCATTACGGCCCCGATATATATCAAAGCTTCGGTACCGGGAAAGCCTCGCGCAAGCGCATAAACAGCCACCTTCGTGGTAAAAGCGCTCAGAAAAACTGTCCCCGTTGGCGTCGCCTCGGGATAGGCATCGGTGAGCCAATTGTGCACCAATGGAAAAGCGCACTTGATGCCAAAGGCGAGGAAGATCAACAATTCCGCTGCGCCGTCGAGCCCAATGAAGTCAAACGCCAGAGTGCCCGTCTCCTGAGCTCGCATAACCGCTCCGGCCAGCAACATTACGCCGGACAGAACTTGGATGAGGAGATAACGCAAACCTGCAGCCGTTGCTCGATCGGTTCGGCGGGCGAAGATCAAAAACGCCGACGATACAGCCATCAGCTCCCAAAATATGAACAGGGTAATGAAATCGCCGGCAAACACCGCACCAATGGCACTGCCCGCGTAAACCAATCCGGCAACATGTTGCGTTGTATCGCGTATGTGCAGAGAGAAGATGACAGCAATCAGTGCCGCAATATGGAAAAGATAGCCAAACAGCAAACTGAGCTCGTCGACGCGAACCGGAATTAATTCGTAGTCAAGAAAAAGTAGTTGCCAATCATAGCCTTGCTCCAGATTGACGATATTGGCGCCGCTTAGTAAGGGGATCAGCAATAGCGCAACACGACGGAGCCTGCCACCAATCACGGGAATAACCAGGGCTCCAATCAGAAAAATGGCATAGGGAGGGAGGCTATCCATCGCTGTAATAGCGTTCGCCAACCATTACCAGTTTGCGCAGCTGCTTGGCGACTAGCACTAAGATCACGCAAGCGACAAAGCCGTAGAAAGCGTAGAATCCCCACAAGTCTTCCCAGACATGCATCGTGTGGCGGTGATAGAACACATCGATCACTAACAATCCCAAACACAGGACATGAAAGATCCATAGAACCTTCGTCGTGTTCTCGGGCTTGTCGAAGAAATGCTGTGGCTGCTGTTTCATACCCTTCTCCTCATGTACCCCATGTACACTCTGGCCTTGCTTCCAAGAGTCAACGGACGTTGTCGGGATCCACAATCTGATTCATAAGGCTATAAAAGGGATCAGGACTAAAAAATAACCAAACGCACCCCAAAGCAGTCACCGATAGCGCAATTAAGCAGAAAATAGGAGCTTCTCGTAGGCCGGCAGGCGTCGGAGCATGCTTCTCCCCCGATGGCGGCGCGCCAAAGAAAGCGCGCACGGGAATGGGCAAGAGATAAGCAATATTCAAAAGCGAGCTCGCCATCAACACGCCGAGCAGGAGAAGCTGGTGCGCCTCCACGGCTCCGAAAGCGAGATACCATTTGCTCCACATTCCACCCATAGGGGGCAAGCCGATGATGCTCAAACTACCGATAAAGAACGCGAACATCGTAATGGGCATTGTGCGCCCTAGCCCCCCCATCTCACTGATCTCGGTTTTATGGGCAGCCACCATAATGGCACCAGCACAAAAAAACAGCGTAATTTTTGCAAACGCATGCATGACGATCTGCAGACCACCGCCAACCACTCCCCATGCGTTGGCCAAAAGCGCCCCGAGCACGACATAGGAAAGCTGGCTAATTGTCGAGTATGCCAGTCGCGCTTTTAGGTTGTCGCGAGTCATCGCCACAATGGAGGCAATGAGGATAGTCGCCGCTGCCACATAGGTTAGCCAATGCGCAATACCCGAGGCGGACAGTAAATCGAGGCCAAAGAGATAGATAGCGACCTTCAGAATGGCAAAAACGCCGGCTTTCACCACAGCCACCGCATGCAGTAAGGCGCTCACGGGAGTCGGTGCCACCATGGCGGCTGGCAACCAGCGGTGAAAGGGCATCAGCGCCGCCTTTCCCATCCCAAAAACATACAGGGCGAAAAGGATACCGAGCGCTGGCGGGGAGGCAGTATCGGTCAAGATGCCGCCCGGCACAAAGTCCAATGTACCGGCTAGAGACCATGTCCAAATAATGGCTAAGAGCTGCAGGCCAATGGAAGTGCCGAGCAAAATGCCGAGGTAAAGTCGCCCGGCTCGTTTGGCCTCATCCGTGCCGGAGTGAGTGACGAGGGGATAGGTGGATAAGGTGAGCACCTCGTAAAAAACGAACAACGTAAACATATTGGCGGCGAAGGCAACCCCTATCGCACTGGATATGGCAATGGCAAAGCAGACATAGAAACGAGTCTGATGCGGTTCATCATGGCCTCGCATGTATCCGATTGAGTAGATCGATGTCACGATCCATAGGCCACTCGCCACTAAGCCGAACAGCATCCCCAGCGGCTCAACCTCCAGCGCGATGGGTAAGCCGGGCAAGGTGGCAAACAGTACACCTGCCGGACGGGATCCTGCAGCGACTACCGGATAAAGTGAGAGCACCACGCCAAACAGGACAGCTCCGGTGGCCAAGGTCATTGCCTCACGCAGGTTTGGGCGATTTCCTGTCAGGCCGATCAGCAGCGCACCGATTGCCGGAATGACAGGAGCCAATAGGACTGCTAAGTCCGGATTCACGGTAGGGGACTCAATAGCGCCGCCGCCGCGCGTTGCGCCATGTCAACGGGAAACGAGGGATAGATTCCGAAGTAAACGTTGGCGAGGATCAGCACCCACGTGGGTGCAAGCATAGACCACGGCGCCTCCTGCAACCGACTAGGGTCTCGCTGCTTCGGCGCCGGCCGAAAGTAGGCCGCTTCGAGCACCCGCCAGATGTAAACAACCGCCAGCAGCGATGTGAGCAATACCATTCCCGCCACTGGCCACCAAGACCGCTCCAATGCTCCCAGGACCAGATACCATTTACTGATGAAACCCGCGGTCAGAGGAACGCCGATGAGGCTCAGTCCTCCGACAACAAAAGCCGCCATGGTCCAGGGCATGTACCGTCCTATTCCGGCCATCTCCTGCAGTGTCACCGTCCGCAGCCGAAATGCGAGGCACCCGACTGCCATGAACAGTCCCGCTTTCATCAAGGCATGATTAAACAGATGCACGATGCCAGCCGTCAAACCGGTGACCGAAACCAAGCTTATTCCAAGAACCATATAGCCGATTTGAGCAATACTGGAGTAGGCAAGCATGCTCTTGATGTTGTTCTGAAAAATAGCGACCATCGAGCCAAACACGGTGGCAAGCAAGGCGATGGCTATCAGCAACCGATCCGCAGCCATCACCTCGAAAGAGAAGGACGGCCCTAGAATGGAGAAGAAAAATCGCAGCAACATATACACCCCCACTTTGGTGGCGGTGGCGGCAAGCAGCGCAGAAACCGTTGAGGGGGCATACGTGTAGGCGTTGGGAAGCCAAGAATGTAAGGGGAACAAAGCGATCTTCAAACTGATTCCCACCGTCAGGAATCCAAAGGCGACAATCACGGTTCGGGTACTCGCGACCGCTGGGAGTCGCCTCGCTAGATCCGTCATGTTCAGGGTCCCGGTCATCATGTACAGCAAGCCGATGCCGATCAAAATGAAGGTAGCGCCGATCGTTCCCATGACTAGATAACGGTAGGCGGCTGTCAAAGCACGCCGCTCTGGACCGAGACTGATCAGTGCGTAGGATGAGAGGGAGGAAATTTCCAAGAACACGAACAGATTGAAAGCATCCCCCGTGACAGCCATTCCTAACAGACCGGTGACACAAAGCAGCCACAGGGTATAGAAGATATAAATACGCTGCGCTGGGATTTCCTTTTCGACGCTGGCGCGGGCAAACAACACGACCAGTGCACTGACACCGGCGACGATGACCAGCACGAAAGCATTGAGGACATCAATGCGATATTCGATCCCCCATGGCGCCGCCCAGCCGCCAAGCAAATAGGAGATGGAACCGCCGGTGAGAACCCGCGCCAACAGGGCCGTGGCGACACCAAAGGAAATCCAGTTAATGAGCGTCGCCAGCCCCCAGGCAAGGCGCGGCTGCCTCAGCAGCACACAAATGGGAGCAGCGATGAGGGGAGCAACGACCTGCAATGCCGGCAAATGAGCGCCGATCATGGCTGAAAATCTTCCACCTTCTCTATTTCATCCTCCTCCACCGAGTTGTATGCCTTGTGGATGCGTACGACCAGCGCTAACCCTAAAGCCGTGGTGGCAACGCCAACCACGATAGCCGTGAGAATAAGCACATGCGGCAGCGGGTTTGCGTACCGGGGAATGCCCTCCGCGAGGATAGGTGCTGTGCCACCTTCCACTTTGCCCATGCTGATATAAAGGATGAACACAGAAGTCTGGAAAATGTTAAGTCCCACGATTTTCTTGACAAGATTGTGGCTTGCGATAACCACGTACAGACCCGCCATCATGAGCAGGATCACGATCCAATAATTGTAGAGTCCCAAAATCTCAGCAGGCATTTATGAATAAAGCCGGTCGCAGTAAGCGATCAGCACGTCCTTTAGTAGAATCCTTAACGACTGTAATGCCCCACCTGGCTCTAGTCTCCAAGGCGAAGCTCCGGCGTCTGTTACGCGAAATGCGGTGCAGAATAACGCTCAGTGGCTATGGCAAAAATGCAGCGAGTGCCGGAAGAGCAAGGCATAGAGCGGCTCAACAGCCTCATGCTCGCTGTGCACTCGAATTTACTCCCCCCTGCGGCTTTAGGAGCTTGCGGCCGTTCAAAACGGCTCTTAGCCATTTTGTGTCGGGCCGCCGGGCAATGTCGGTATGCCAACGTTATTGTTCTTACTATCGCTTTTTAAGTCGTTTTATCTTTTTTCTGCCCACCTTCCCAACGCTGGATCGAGACTCTCACGTTGACTTTGGGCCTAACGTGAGAATAAGTAGAACAAGCGAATCATGGTTGCCGCGACCGTTGTTCCGACGCCAAACTCGATGAGCATTATTCCTAGATGCTGCCCTTTGATGGGCTCGGTGCTGAGCACGCTGTAGTCAAGGAATTGCCCTCCCAAAAACATTGTGGCCACCCCTACCCCGGCATACAGCAACAAGCCTGCAGCAATCAATACCCGGATTGTACCCGGAGACGCTACTTCGCACGCATCATCAACCCCGAAGATAAGGCCATAGAGGATAAAGCCAGCGGCGAATATCACCCCAGCCTGAAATCCACCGCCCGGTCCAAAATCACCGTGGAACTGCACATAGAGCGCAAAGAGGAGAATAAGAGGTACGAGCAGCTTGGCGATAACATGCAGAATCAGGTGATGCTGCATGGTATTTCCGAGCATGCCCCTAACAGCCGATACCCTACTCGGCCGCTTGTTTTTGGGGGCTTGTTGCGTTTTAGCCCCCAGGTTCTTGCGCCGCCGCCCCTGCAACAAGCCCATGACGCCGATGGCGGCGGTAAGGATCACCGTGGTCTCGCCAAGCGTATCGTAACCACGGTAGCTTGCCAGCACCGAGGTCACAATATTCGGTACCCCGATCTCAGCCCATGAGTCTTCAATGTAACGGGGCACGACATGTTGGTTCACCGGCGCGTTCGGATCGCCGTAGTGAGGCATGTCTAGTGTACCGTAAAGTAAAGCGCCACCCGTAATCAGCACCACGAGCATCGGCAACCAGGGGCGCTCACGGTGTTCCCTTGGTTCCCCGGCAATCTGACCCAGGGTGCCGAGCATGAGGATAGTCGCAATACCGGCACCAACGGCGGCTTCTGTAAACGCCACATCCACGGCATCCAATACCACGAATAGGGCCGCCGAGAGGAGGCTATAAAACCCCGTGAGCATCACCACGGCAAACAGATGTCTCAGCCTCACGATCGCTAGGGCGATAACGGCAAGAAAGCTCAACAACACGATGTCGATCAAGTGTTCGATCGACTTTCCTCCCGTTGCTCGCTGAGCCGAGGCTTAAGCCCCCCATGCAGCGCTGCCTGGGCGAGAGCATGCGACGCCGTGGGGCTGGTAAACAGCATGAACAAGATGATCAAGACAAGCTTGATAGATGCTTGTGTCAGGCCCGCCTGCAACATCAGACCCACCAGAATTGCGCCGGCTCCCATTGTGTCCGTCACTCCCGCTGCGTGCGTTCGGGTGAAAAAATCCGGCAGTCGAAGTAACCCGATCCCCCCGACAAGCAGAAAAAAGCCCCCTGTCAAGAGAAACGCCCAACTGAGAAAATCCCAGATAAAGTCTATCACGGTCGTTCCTCATCGCTCGTGACCTCAGGGTTAGAAAAGCCAGCTTCCCCGTATTCAAAAAACTTTAGAATAGCAATGGTACCGATGAAATTGATGAGCGCGTACACTAGCGCGATGTCTAAGAAATCGGGCCGTTCCGTGAGAAAGCCGAATACGGAGATAATCAAGACGGTTTTGGTACCCAGCGCATTCACCGCTAGGATTCGGTCATAAACCGTGGGGCCGAGCAGTACCCGAATCATGGCCAGCGCCATGGTTACCAGTATCGCTGCGGCAGCGGCAATAAACATCAGGAATGCTTCTCCAGCAAAGTGACACGCCGGTCCATTTCCCCCGCCGCGAGCGCTTCGGCCCCCTCGCGGCTCAGCGCGTGAACGAGGATCTCATCCCCTTGAAGCTTCATAGCGAGGGTTCCTGGCGTGACGGTGATGGAATTGGCGTAGGTAACCCGACCGATGTCGGTGTGCTGACTCGCCTTAACCCAAATCAGGGTGGGACTGATCGGAAGTCTTGGATCGAGAATGCGGCGTACCACATCCACGTTGGACCAAAAGATCTGGGACATCAACCAGGGCCAGTAGCCCAAAACGCGACCGAACAGAAGATGGATCGGGCGCCACTCCCGATCGACGAGATCCATTCGCAGTGCGATGAGAACGACAAAAGCGCAGGAAATGAGACCCAAGCCAAGTAACATTGGCTGCAGGTAACCGGACAGCACGCACCACAGTGCGTATAGAACGAGACCTAGACTGAATGCATGTGTCAAGGCTAACCCTCCCCCCTAGGGCGGCATTGTTCGCGGCCGGCCAGGCAAATGCCGCCCCTCGTGCTCATTCGTTCTTCGGCTGAAAAACACTTTACAGCCGCCGAACTTTCCTTGGAAGCCGGTACGTGCTCGTAATGCAGCTCCGCTTTGAGAAGCACTGTTGTTAGGGCGCAGTTATAATACCGAGCCGCGGTCGGGTCAACACATGGTATCTATTCTTCATCTTCTAGCCAAAGCCATTTGACGAGTGGTATTGGCCGAGGATGTGGCCGTACGAAGTCAGACACATGAGCGCAGAATTACTTATCAATGTCACTCCAACTGAGACCAGAGTAGCGCTAATCGAAAACGGCGTGCTTCAAGAGCTGTTTGTTGAACGCGCTAAACGCCGAGGCCTAGTGGGCAATGTCTTTAAGGGGCGTGTTTCCAGAGTCCTGCCCGGTATGCAGGCCGCCTTTGTCGATATCGGTCTCGAACGAGCCGCCTTCCTTCACGTCTCAGATATCGCCGCCCTACCCCGAAAATGCCGCTTACTGGCGGATGAATCCATGCCGCTTCAAGGCGAGAGCGGCAGCGCGATACGACCCGAGAAGCTGGCTAGCCAGGAAGGCTTTGAACCCAGGCCTCACGAGAACATTACGGAACTGCTCACCGAGGGCGATGAGCTACTCGTCCAGGTCATCAAAGATCCCATTGGGACAAAGGGGGCTCGCTTAACGACACATATTGCGATTCCTTCTTGCTACATCGTCTATATGCCTATGTCGGATACCGTGGGGGTTTCTCAGCGCATCGAAGACGAGGATGAGCGGCAACGGCTGCGTACCATCGTACGCAATTATCTCCATGAATCGGACGCTTTGATGGAAGGCATCGACGTCAGTCCCGGGCAAGCGAGCTATGTGAGCACGCTATGCCACCCCGGCAGCCTTCGCCCTGAGCACTTGCCCGAGCCCTCCAGTAGGTTACGCTCCGTCATGGCATTACCGATCTGGTCCTCGAGTGACCTAGGCCGACCCAGCGAGCTGCGCGGTACCAGGATGGAGCAGGCGCTTGACCCGGTTTCGGCCGCAAGCCCGCCTCAATCGTCCGCCGTTTCCGGTGGTTACATCGTGCGCACGGCGGCCGAACATGCGCCAGCGCAGATGCTGCGAGCGGACATGATCTTCTTGCAGAAGCTGTGGCATTCGCTTCTAGAGCGGGCCGCCAGCACGACTGCACCCTGCGCCGTGCACGAGGAACTGCCGCTCGTCATTCGCACCCTGCGCGAGCTCATCGGCACGGAGCTCGAAGAAGTGCGCATCGATTCCTACGACATGTACCAGCGCGTCGTTGATTTCACGTGCCGATTCATCCCTGAAACGGTGTTTCGAATCAAGCACTACGTCGGCGAGAGGCCGATTTTTGACCTTTACGGCGTGGAGGACGAAATCCAAAAAGCTTTGGAGAGAAAAGTTCATCTCAAGTCGGGCGGATATCTCATCATCGATCAGACGGAGGCAATGACCACCATCGACGTCAATACCGGGGCTTACGTCGGACACCGCAATCTCGAAGAAACCATCTTTAAGACCAATCTAGAAGCAACCCAGGCCATCGCACGCCAGTTGCGGCTGCGCAACCTCGGCGGAATCATCATTATCGATTTCATCGATATGTTCAGCGAAGACCATAAGCGCCAGGTACTGCGCGCACTCGAAAAGGGGCTCGAGCGAGATCATACCAAGACTCATATCAGTGAGGTTTCATCTCTTGGACTGGTACAGATGACCCGCAAACGTACTCGTGAGAGCCTAGAGCACATTCTGTGTGGCGTATGCCCGACGTGCAGCGGACGGGGCTCGGTGAAGACCCCCGAAACTGTCTGCTACGAAATTTTTCGCGAAATCATGCGCGAGGCCCGTCAGTATGACGCTGAAAAGCTTCTTGTTCTCGCCTCGCAGGAAGTCATTGATACGCTCGTAGATGAGGAGTCATCGGCTTTCGCCGAGCTCGAAGCGCTCATCGCAAAGCCCATTAAGCTGCAGGTGGAAGCGCTTTACACCTATGAACAATTCGACGTCGTACCATTATGAGCAAGCCCGTAGCCCTTGACACAGCACCAAGTCGAGACGACAACGTCCCGGCCCGAAAACAAGCGCCGTCGTCCATTGGCCGTGTGGTCGTGGCGCTCTCCGGGGGGGTTGATTCCGCCGTAGCCGCATGGCTACTGCAGCGCCAGGGATACGATATTCAGCCCCTATTCATGAAGAACTGGGAGGAGGATGACCGGCCAGGTTACTGTGCCGCCGCCGCAGATCGGCACGATGCCGAGGAGGTATGCCAGCGGCTTGGGCTGGAACTGCGCACCGTTAACCTATCGAGCGAATACTGGGATCGGGTTTTCACCCCCTTTCTGGCCGCTTATCAGGCGGGGCAAACCCCGAATCCTGATGTGCTTTGCAACCAGGAAATCAAGTTTCGCATCTTTCTAGATCATGCGCGGACTCTCGGGGCGACTCACATCGCAACCGGTCACTACGCGCGAGCCCTCCAGGACGGTGCCGGCTTTCATCTGCTAAAAGGCTGTGACCACGGCAAAGACCAAAGCTATTTCCTTCATCGTCTTGATCAATCGCAACTCAGTCGAGTGCTTTTTCCCCTTGGCGAGCTTACTAAGCCAGAGGTACGGCGCCTAGCGATCAGGGCCAAGCTACCGGTCCATGCGAAAAAGGACAGTACAGGTATTTGTTTCATTGGCGAGCAGCCCTTCAAACGCTTCCTCAGCCGTTACCTGGCCTTTTCTCCAGGTGCCATCGAGACCGTGGAGGGAGAGGTTTTGGGACAGCACGTCGGGCTCGCCTACTACACCCTGGGGCAGCGCCGCGGCCTTGGCATTGGGGGTCAGCAGGGCGGAACCGGAGCACCGTGGTACGTGATTGCCAAGGATTCGCAGCGCCGCGCCCTCATCGTAGCTCAGGGTCATCAGCACCCAGCTCTCTATGCCCATGCCCTAGTTGCGAAAGACGTTCACTGGATATCACAGCGCCGGTTCAAATTTCCGCTGCGCTGCCAGGCGAAAACCCGTTACCGTCAAATGGATCAATCCTGCGAGATCGACATCGATCAAAACGACCACTACCGCGTTCGCTTTGATGAACCGCAATGGGCACCGACGCCAGGCCAGTTTGTCGTTTTTTATGCAGGTGCCGAATGCCTGGGCGGAGGAATGATCCGTGCTGATTCCTGGCAAGGATCAGACCGTGACGTCGAGTAGGAGGAGAAACAATGCAGGTTGCGTCCGCGCGGGGGCTCGAAGACCCGCAACAAATCGATCAAGTACTCGCATTGGCAAGCGTCTTCCAAGCGGCCGCGTTGGTCCAGGAGGTGGCGCGCACCGGCACCGCGGACGTTGAAGCGTTTGGCACCAGTCTTTATAGCGTGCTGCAGCTCGACGCGGAAAATACGGAATCGGTATTTGGGCGATGGGAAGGCTTAACACGGGGCCTCCAAATGCTGTGCCGACAAATGCAACAGCGCATACAGCCGCTCGATCGTGAAGTGACGCGCTACGTCATCAGCCTGTTGTCTCTTGAGCGCAAGTTGCTCAAGCGTCCTGATCTACTCGAGTTCATTCAGACAGGGGTGAAATCCGCTAGCGCCCAGGCAGCTTTCTTCTCACCAACACACGAAAATGTGATTGCCGGACTGGCTGATCTCTACACTCGCACCCTGAGCACGCTGAGACCTAGATTGCGCGTCACGGGAGAGCCAAGACATCTGCAGAACCGTGAAAACGTGAATAAGATCCGCGCGCTATTGCTTGCTGGAGTTCGCGGTGCAGTTCTTTGGCGCCAGCTCGGAGGAACCCGGTGGCGTTTGTTGTTGTGGCGTGGCAAGCCATTGTTTCGCACTGCCGAGACGCTTCTCGCAAGTGCGCAACAGGAAAGCCCTGCTAACAGTGGCAATGATGACCAACCGTTACCCTGATCTGTCCAATCCTTGACAAGCTAGCTTAAAAAATTATCGCGCTTGTTAGAGTGCATTACCGTGCGTGCGCTTTGCGACCCCGGCGCGCGCAACAGTTTTGAAATAGCTCGCTAAGTACCATGGGCGTCTGGGATATGAAGCACGGTACCGACGCGAATGAGATCCCCGGAAAGGTTATTCAATGTTCGCAGTGCATCGAGGGGCACCTGGTAGCGTTGGGCAATATCGGAGAGCGTATCACCCTTCCCAATGACATGCTGCCGGGCCGCTAACAGCGTGTTCGGCGGCGGATTCACCGTCAAGTAGCCGTGTAAGCCACGAAACATCGCTTTGGCAAGACGGCGCTGATGATCGGCAGTACGAAGCTTGCGCTCTTCGCTGGGGTTGGAGATAAATCCCGTCTCGACCAGGATTGAGGGAATGTCTGGAGACTTCAAAACCACGAAACCGGCACGCTGAACGCTGGCTTTGTGGGGCTTTCCCAAACCCTGTAACTCGCGCAGAACAGATGATCCGACGTCAATACTTGCGCTCACCGTTGCCGTCTGCGACAAGTCAAGCAGCACCGATACCAGAAGATCATCTTTGTCTTGTATGCTGACACCACCGACGCGATCGGCGCCGTTTTCCCTATCGGCTAACCATTTCGCGGCCTCACTGCTGGCGCCATTGTTGGATAGCGCGTACACCGAAGACCCGGATACACCGGGGTTATGGTAGGCATCGGCATGTATGGAGATGAAAATATCCGCGTTTGCCTCGCGCGCAATTTGGATACGGCGGCGCAACTCGAGGTAATCGTCGCCTCGACGCACCAGAACGGCGCGCATGCCCCGCTGATCATTGATGAGGCGGGCTAAGCGGCGTGCGATAGACAGTACGACATCTTTCTCCAGGGTGCCCTTACGGCCCCGGGCACCGGAATCTTTTCCTCCGTGCCCGGCATCGAGTGCGACAACGATTTCGCGCAGCTTTCCTGAAGAAGCATCCAATGCTTTGGCGACTTGCTGGGGAGGCGCACCTTTTTGGGTGCGCGCCTGCAGGTCAATGACCAATCGATGTCCGTGCTTCCCGTCTGGCTGCAAGACAAAGCTCTGGGGTCGCACCGGCTTCTTCAAATCGAGCACCACGCGAAGATCGCGTCCATTGCGCTTGGCGGTACGGATGCGGCTCAATAAGCGGTCTGCCGGATCCGGTTGCGGTACCCCCTGCCGCGCCCGCACGTTGTTCATGTCAATAACAACGCGCTGCGGATCCCGTAAGGTAAAAAGAGCGTGCTCCACAGGAGCACTTAGGTCGAAGACAATACGGCTCTGAGCCGATGCTCCCGAGGCGCGAATATTTTCCACCTCAACTTGTGCCCCAAAACAGGGAGGCAGTAACAAAAGCATGACGGCGACGTAATATCCCCTCATAGTGCACTACCTGAATCAAGCCATCGCTTCAACAAAGATTTCTAATACATTCGGCAGGTTGTTGCAAATTATTTATAAACATAATTAAGTGTAAGGCTTGAGCCAATTCGACTAGAAGTGGCCTCTCGATGCCACCACGGAGTCTGCCGCCACGCGCGACCGTCTGGTAGCTGGCTACTTGGGTTGTGACTTGGAGAGACGGGTCAAGAAACGCTCAGCCGCTGCGCCGTGGGAGATCAGGCGAACCCGCCGGCCCTGTTCGGCAAATTCAATTTTGATGGTGAGATCGGCTTGAGGCAACCAGCCCTTTGCGCGCTCTGGCCACTCGATGAGACACAGGCAATCGCCAGCGAAATAATCTCGAGCCCCCAAGTACTCGAGCTCCTCCGGATCGCTCAGACGATAGAGGTCGAAGTGATAGACTCGGTTTTGACAGATGTCGTAAGGCTCGATCAGCGTATAGGTCGGGCTTCGAATGGGGCCACTCACGCCCAAAGCGCGCAGCCACCCGCGCACGAGCGTGGTCTTGCCAGTGCCGAGCTCGCCTTCCAGGCCGACAACGCCGGCTTGCACCCCGGCCCTACCCAGCTGCGCACCTAGGGCTTCCATTTCGCGTGCATCGGATATCTGCACCTACGGACAGAGGGATTTAATTTAAGACTAGCGGTGGATTAACTAACGTGCGCAGTGTTGCCAGCAGATCGCTGGCAAGTAACCCGCGCTCGCCCGCCGCAGCGGCCTCATCCCCCGCCTGAGCGTGCAGACACACGCCCAAGCGGGCAGCTTCTGCGAGCGGCAATCCCTGCGCGGCGAGCCCAGCGATAATTCCGGTCAACACATCGCCCATTCCACCGACCGCCATTCCAGGATTACCACCGTCCGCCACAGCCACCTCGCCCCCTGCTTCTAGTACCAGCGTGCCTGATCCCTTGAGCACGCAGATCCCGCCAAAGCGTTCCACCAACGCCTGCACGGCAGCAAATCGATTTACCTGGACCGCGCGCGGCGAACATCCCAGAAGGCGCGCTGCCTCTCCGGGGTGAGGGGTTAATACCCACCGCTGCGATGCACCCGCATCTCCCCCCCAGGGGGTCGCGGCGCGTGCCATGAGGTTCAGAGCATCGGCATCGATTACCAGCGGTTGCCGCGCAGCCAACGCTGTCGACAACAGCGATTCGGCCCAAGCCGATTGGCCGAGCCCGGGCCCAACGGCCAGCACCGTGGCGCGATCAAGCAAAGGTAACAACTGTTCTGGTGCGTCGACGGCGTGGCACATGAGCTCGGGACGGGTCGCGATGATGGCGGCTGCATGGCTGCTGCGCGTTGCCAGGGTCACGAGCCCGGCACCGACGCGTGCTGCCGCCTCGGCCGCGAGTCGAGCCGCGCCCGCATAGCCGTGATCACCACCAATGACGAGCACGTGCCCAAAGTTACCTTTGTGTGCCGAGCGCGCACGAGGCATGAGCAATGAAGCCAGCTGTGAGTAACTGATTCGCTGCGCCGCGGGAGGAAAGCGACGGTAAACTTCGACCGGCACCGCAAGATCGTCAAACAAGATGGTACCGCTGTATTCGCGCCCCTCGTTGGTAAACATGCCCTGCTTCAGCCCAATAAAGCTTATGCTCAATTCGGCACGTACCGCCGCCCCCAGCACGCTACCCGTATCCGCATGCAGCCCCGAAGGAATATCGATAGCAAGCACCGGCGTCCCCGCGGCACCGATCGCAGTCAACGCCTCAGCCCAGGGGCCCGTCACCTCGCGATCGAGGCCAGTGCCGAAAATGGCGTCCACCACGACATCAGCCCACGACAGCGCATCGGCGGCAAAGGGAGTGGTTTCAAGGCCCGCCTGCTGCATCCGCTGGAACGTCTGCAACGCGTCGCCCCGCAGGCGTGACACGTCACCGAGCTGACAAACCCGAACGTCGAGGCCCGCTTCCGCGGCCCGCCGAGCCATCACATAGCCATCCCCTCCATTGTTGCCGACGCCGCAAACCACCGCGATCCGCCGCGCATGGGGCCAGCGTTGCCGACAGGCCTCGAAGGCCGCCAATCCCGCGCGCTCCATGAGCACGCCACCGGGAATGCCTTGCTCGTCGATGGCGAGTCGATCCAGTGCCCGCACCTGTTCTGCTCGATAAAGGCCAAGGGGCAGATCGACTAACCGGCTGGGTCCGCTCTTGGCTACGTAATCCACGACATCCATACCTATACCGCCCAATACGTGCAGTCACTACACCTGCGCCTTCGAGAAGGATGTTGCGACCCTTGGGTGACACACCCACTCTTTGGTGCCAAGCAGCGATGACTTTGAGTCAAACACCTCACAATAATTTGAACAGATAGGTCCGATAGTACTTCAACTCGTCGATGGAATCGCTAATGTCCTGCAACGCTCGGTGCTGGCTTTCTTTCTTGAAGGCCTTGATTTGCGGCGCCCACCGTGTGCACAGCTCTTTTACCGTGCTCACATCCAGGTTTCGATAGTGAAAGTACTGCTCAAGGCGCGGCATGAGGCGCGATAGGAAGCGCCGGTCCTGGCAAACGCTGTTGCCGCACATCGGCGATTTCCCAGCTCCGACATGGCGACTCACGAAGTCGAGTGTCTGGCGTTCGGCTTGCGCCTCGGTACACTGACTCTCGCGAACCCGGTCGATGAGGCCGGAGGCACGATGATGCGTGGTGTTCCAGTCATCCATCCGTTCAAGCACAGCTTCGCTTTGGTGAATTACAAGCTCGGGACCTTCCGCGAGGATGGTGAGGGTGGGATCGGTGATGATCGTGGCGATCTCGATGATATAATCGGCGCTTGGATTTAGCCCGGTCATTTCCAAGTCGATCCAGATAAGATTCCCAGAATCCTGTGCCATAGGCTGATATTTAATTTAAGAGTGCGCTAATGAAATGTTAGTGTACTATTGGAGAAAATGCAGTGATCAGAAACCTTCCCATGATTCTCGCGGGGGCAATGCTCGGGATGCTGCCGTACGCCTCGGCGTTCAGTGCCGACGCGCCGGCGGGCAAAGCGCTGCATGAGGAGCATTGCATTGCTTGCCATGGGCGCCTCACCCACGGTGAGCCGACATCACTTTATACACGGGAAAACCAGCTAGTCACATCGCTCGATGGCCTGGGGAAACAGGTGCGCCGTTGTGAACAGTCACTGGAACTGCGTTGGTTCGACGAGGACGTCGACAACGTGGTGGAATATCTCAATCAAACCTATTACCACTTTGAACAGTGAGGTAACCCATGCCTGATGTTCCAGCCTCTACCTCCGGACTCACAGCCAAGCACTGCAAGCCCTGTGAAGGGGGCATGCCACCGCTGAGCGCTGAGGAAAGCCGCGACTTACTCGGCAAGCTCGATAGTTGGGAGCTTGCGCAAGATAACTCCGAGATCACGCGTACCTTTCGCTTTAAAAACTTTAACCAGACAATGGCATTCGTCAATGCGCTCGCATGGATTGCTCACCAGGAAGACCACCACCCCGATCTTGAGGTGGGGTACAGTCGCTGCACGGTTCGGTACAGCACTCATGCCATCGGTGGCCTGTCTGAGAATGATTTCATCTGCGCGGCCAAAATCGACGCGCTGTTGAGTTAAAAATCTCGCTCGGGTGACTCGCCAAACTCGCGCCTTCCGCTCAGCGCATGGGTCAGGGTGCCGCTGTCGGTAAACTCAAGCTCACCGCCAAGAGGTATTCCGTAAGCGATGCGAGTCACTCGAACCCCCTGCTGGCGCACGATTTCGCTCACATAGTGTGCTGTCGCTTCGCCTTCGACGGTGGAGCTCGTGGCAATAATCACTTCTGTTAGGCTCTCGTTTTGCAGGCGCCGTGCCAAGACGTCCAGCCCGAGCGCCTCGGGGCCAATCCCGTCGAGGGGAGAGAGATGGCCCAACAGCACGAAATAAAGGCCGCGATAATCGGTTCCTTGCTCAATGGCGGCAGCATCGGCAGGCGTCTCCACCACGCAAAGCAATGACTTGTTGCGTTTTTCGCTCGCACAGATCTGACAAACCGGTAATTCGGTGAGCGTGCGACACAGACGGCAGTGACCGACTTGGTCCATGGCGTCCAACAATGCGGCCGCTAGCTGTCGTCCCCTTTCGCGATTGCGCTCCAGCAAATGCAAAGCCATTCGCTGCGCCGACTTCGGACCAACACCCGGGAGACATCGAAGCGCTGTCACCAAGTGATCAATGATCACGCTACCGAGCATCGGTCATATTCCTGAGAAGCGGTTTGAAAAATTACTGCTTTTCCGGCCATGGTCATCGTTTCGTCAGCCTCATCATTCAGAGGGTGAGACCGTGCCCAGAATCTAGGGGCAGCCCAAGGTTCTGCCACAAGGGTGTGTCCGGCATGGATGCCGGACTCAAGCCTACCAAGGATGTATTCACGGCGTCCCTTGAGGCAGAACCTTGGGCTGCCGCCCTGACCGAAAAGGATATTGCCGAAAGGATGACCATGGCCGCTTTTCCCATACCGGCGTTGCGCGGCACTTAACTAGAACGGCCGAACGGCCCCTGCCATTTCGGTGAGCGACAGGCTCGCCGCACCGCTCGCGCAGGCACAGCAATTCTAATCAGCTTCTTAGAAAGGAAGTTTTAATCCTCCTGGCAAGCTAAGACCCGCCGTAAGCCCTGAGAGTTTTTGCTGGCTCTCCTGTTCCACTTTACGTACTGCATCGTTGACGGCCGCTGCCACCAGGTCTTCCAGCATCTCCTTGTCTTCGGTCATGAGACTCGCGTCGATGGTCACCCGACGCACATCGTGGCGGCCAGTCATCAGCACGGTCACCATACCCCCACCAGATTCGCCCGCGACCTCTAGGTTCGCAAGTTCTTCTTGCGCCTTCTGGAGATTCGCTTGCATCTCCTGAGCTTGCTTCATAATGTTTCCAAGAGCACCCTTCATCGCCTCGCCTCACTGTCATTAGCTCGTATTGAGCAAAAAATTTACGCGACGGCTCTATCGCGACTTCTCGCTAAGAAGTGACCGCACCGTCCCCACCTCCACGCGCGCATCAAATGTCTTACAGAAAGCCGCCACATTCGGATCGGCATGAATTGCCTGGACGGCCGCCTCGTGCAGCTCGGCTTGCTGCCGCTTGGCAAGCGTCGCGGGCGTCTGCGTTTCACAGGTAGCGACCGTGAGCTCCAGGCGCAAATCGGTACCATAGTACTCGCAAAGAGCCGCCTGCAACTTCTCCTTGGCTCGCGCTCCGGCAAGCTGAGCGTGAGCCGGGGAGACACACAGTCGCATAACGTTGTCCTCGCGACCCAGGGGGACTGAGTTTACGGCAAGCTCTCGTACCACGCCCACAAGTTTCAATGCTTCGATAGTCTCGGACCACTCGACTGCGGCCGCGGGCTCAGTGGCATCTACCGATAGCACGGAAGCCGTGCTCACAGGTTCCGACTTCACCGATGGGCTTGCAATCCCCACTTCGGCGTCGGAGCTTGTTGCGCCTGAAGAGGCAGGCCTAAACGCAAGCATTCGAAGCAATATCATCTCAAACCCGGTTCTTGGATCGGGCGCAAATGGCAGGTCGCGCCGTCCTAGAAGCCCGATTTGATAGTACAGTTGCACATCCTCCGGAGAGAGCTTGTGCGCCAAGTTCAACAACGCCTCTTGGTCCTCACTAGCACCCACCTGAGCATCTGGCACGAGCTGCGCCACGGCGAGCCGCTGGAGCTCTGACAGCAGCGTTCCGAGGACTTCTTCAAAGTCCGGTACTTCGGCTGCCATTTCATCAATTTGTCTCAGAACACCGGCCCCGTCACCCTCCGCTAGCGCCGCCAGCAAAGCTCGCGTATAGCTCCGATCGAGAATTCCAAGCATGGCCCGCACGTCCGTATGCGTAATGCGGCCACCGCCATAAGCGATCGCTTGATCAAGCAGGCTGAGCGCATCGCGCAAGCTACCCTCGGCAGCAACGGCGAGCAGGCGCGTGGCGGGCGCTTCAGCAACAATGGCTTCGGCAGCTAAAACACGATCGAGTTGGTTAGCAATGTCGGCCACAGGAAGGCCTCGGAGATGAAACTGCAAACATCGAGAGAGGACGGTAACGGGGATTTTTTGAGGATCGGTGGTAGCGAACATGAACTTCACATGGGCTGGGGGTTCTTCGAGGGTTTTTAGCAGCGCATTGAAGCTGTGGTTAGAAAACATGTGCACCTCGTCGATGAGGTACACTTTGTAGCGCCCTCGAGCCGGACTAAACTGCACGCTTTCCATGAGCTCGCGCGTTTCCTCAACCTTGGCCCGCGAAGCCGCGTCCACTTCGAGGAGATCGACGAAACGCCCCTCATCGATCTCGCGACAGGCGGTGCAGCTGCCACACGGCGTGGAACTGACACCGGCTTCACAGTTAAGGCATTTGGCCAAAATCCTTGCGACGGTTGTCTTCCCGACGCCGCGCGTACCCGCAAACAGGTAGGCGTGGTGAAGCCGATCGTTGTCGAGTGCGTTGGCCAACGCCCGCACGACATGCTGCTGCCCGACTAACTCGGCAAAGTTCCTCGGTCGCCATTTGCGGGCTAATACCTGATAGCTCATAACTACTGGAAGACCACGGTCTTGTTGCCATGAAGTAAAACTCGGTGCTCACAGTGGTATCTCACGGCACGGGCGAGCACCACGTTTTCGAGATCACGACCGAGAGCCATGAGGTGCGCCGGCGTATGCGCATGCGTGACACGCACCGTCTCCTGCTCGATGATGGGACCTGCATCAAGTTCTTCGGTCACATAGTGCGCGGTGGCTCCAATGAGCTTAACGCCGCGCGCATGGGCTTGGTGGTAGGGCTTGGCACCCTTGAAGCTGGGCAAGAATGAGTGATGAATGTTGATGATGCGACCTTTTAATTGCGCGCACAGAAAGGGCGACAAGACTTGCATGTACCGCGCTAGCACCACCAGCTCGGCGTCAGTATCCTCTATGATGCGAAGGATGCTTTCCTCTTGGCGGGAGCGCATTGCCGCATCCACGGGCAAATGATGATAGGGGATGCCGTGAAACTCAGCGAGTGAACAGAGGTCGGGGTGATTAGAAATAATTGCCGGAATTTCCATGGGGATTGCCCCGGTACGGTAACGGTACAGCAGGTCATTGAGGCAGTGGTCGAGCCTCGAAACAAGAATAGTGACCTTCGACTTCGCTCCGGCATCGTGCAACTCCCAGTCCATGCGAAACCGTTTGCCGATAGCCGCAAAGGCAGCGCTCAAGTGCTCTCGGCTCGGACTACTCTCTCCGGCGGCGAAGACGCTGCGCATAAAGAAGCGGTTTGTCATCTCATCGTCGAATTGGGCAGACTCGAGAATATTGCAGTCCTGCTGAGCAAGGAATCCGGCCACCGCGGCGACAATGCCAAGGCGGTCTGGACACCAGAGCTTGAGCGTGTATTTCCGGAGTTTCCTTGACATTCCTCGCTTAAGAAAGCCTATTTCAACAAGCTGCCTGAAAACCGCTGACCAAGGTTTCGTTCGGTTGTTGCGCGCGAGATAGGCAGGCACGCGGTGGAAACAATCCCTATGTTAATGTCAGGTGGAAAAGAGCAAGTGGCGGCGACCTGCACCAGCCGCACCCCGGCACCCGCATCCGTTGCTACCGCTGCTCCCTTCCGGGCCTGACGGGATTTGCAATTTCGCGGTGCGGAGGGACCCGCGCAGGCCGCCATGCTTTCAACAGCGGGAGCAGTGTTCTGGTAAACCATCTGATCGGCAAGGGTGCCCACACAGCATTTCTGTGTCGCCCCAAGCACGATAGAGTCCGGTATGCACCGCTGCTCAGGGGATTCTATCATTGCCGCGACGCCATACAAGAAATTCTTCAGCCAATTAGGCTTAGCGGTAACATCACTTCAAATCGAGCATGACCAAGTGAACGGTCGATAGCCTAGGCGGTTCTATCTTGCCAGGTTCCTACCGCTCTCACCACAGCCAAGCCAGGCCCGCAAGCCGCATTCGAGCCGGACTTAGAAATCGTTTTAACGCTGTCGCGAGCGCCGGGAGACGCAGGCGCACGGTAGCAAGCAACTGCAGGTACAAGGCGGTGCACGAGGATGCGAGACGCCGCGGTGATAGTGATTACTCAGCGAAACTGAATCCAAAAAGCGAAGTGGGTAGCGTTACCAATTGCGCGGCGACCCCCGCACGCTCTTCAGCACTTTCACCGCCTGAATAACCATCATTCGCATTCACCGATTTCTCTAACATATATGCAAAGCGTTGACCGAACGATTATACCATTGGGCTCTGGGCTGACGTGCAAAGTAGCCACGATTTGACGAATGCCCACTGGCGGTGAGATTATTCGCGCTCTTAATGGGACACGGGCACAAGATCCGGGATAACCGATCAGACTCCTCCGCCCTCTTAGAAGCTGTATTAAAAATGTCGCGAGCGCAGGGAGACGGAGGCGAGCCACCGGAGTGTACAAAAGAGTACATGAGGATGGCGAGCCGCTGCGCAACGCCGCTCAGCCGAGCGCAGTAGTTTTTAAAACAGCTTCTTACGGAGCCTGTGATAAAGGGAGTGCCATTGGCCTTAAGCAAGATTCCACAAGCAGACAGTGAACTGAGTGAAACAGCGGCAGTGTCCAGTAATGCTCTCAGCCAAAGTATTTCATATTGCCGCAACGTAAGGGTATCTTACTCTGCGCGGGTGCTGTCTGGAGTAATGGCCGCAATCGACGCAATGTGTGTCTTTGCCCTTGGTACCGCCCTATACATTTCGCTCATAGGGTGGGACGTGGGGACCTATTCAACGTACCTTAGCGGGTCAGTTATCGGTTCGCTGTTGTTGATCGGCACATTGAATCAGGTCGGTCACTACACGCCTCATTTCGGAAACGATCTTCTGCGCCAAGCTAAAGAAATCACATCGACCTGGGTTGTTGTTTTTCTCGTCTTAGTGTTTGCTGCCTATGTCTTGAAAATGTCCTCGGCTGTTTCGCGCGTATGGTCTTTTGCCTGGTTTGGTTCCGCGTTAGTGTTGATTCTGTTACAGCGCGTTTTACTTTGGCAATTGGTACTCAGGGCGGCTCGTCAAGGAAGGCTAGTGCAACGTACGGCAATACTCGGAGCGAGTGACCAAGGTAAAAGACTACTGAAGCACCTTGAGCAATCGGCAGAGCCATGGGTCACGGTGACCGGTTTTTTTGATGACCGTCTCGCTCGTTTAGGGCCCGAGGTTATGGGCTATCCCCTCCTGGGAAATGTCACTGATCTTATGCGGTTCGTTAGCGAGCATCAAATCGATAGCGTGCTCATAGCGCTACCGTCTGAAGCTGAACAACGCATTTCCCAGTTAACCTGCAGGCTAAAAGAACTTTCGATCGATGCTTACCTTGTGCCCGATTTCGTGGGCCGTGGGGAGTCGGATCAGGAATTCAAATTTATCGCTCGCGCCCCCATGCTCCGGGTCGCCTCCCGGTCTCTTGACGGGTGGCGCCGGTTCCTTAAGGAAGCCGAAGATCGGTTGCTGGCCATTCCGCTTTTATTACTTCTCACGCCGCTGTTGCTTATTATAGCATTCGCTATTAAGCTCGACAGTAAAGGGCCCGTATTTTATCGACAAGAGCGTCGCGGGTACAATAAGAAAAGTTTTGAAATATTAAAGTTTCGAACAATGTACGATGATGAGTGCCGCGAGAGAACTTTCCAACAGGCGCAGCGACATGATCCTCGGGTAACCCGCGTTGGCAGGCTTCTGCGGCGCACAAGCCTTGATGAATTGCCTCAACTTATTAACGTACTTAAAGGTGATATGTCACACGTGGGGCCGCGGCCGCACCCGATAGCACTCGATGAGCGATACGCGCCTTATATTCCTGCATACTTTCTCCGCAATCGGATAAAGCCTGGCATAACTGGTTGGGCGCAAGTAAACGGATTTCGAGGTGAAACGACAACACTGGAGACGATGGAGAAGCGCATAGCTCATGATATCTACTACATCGAGAATTGGTCGCTTACCCTAGACATCCGAATTCTAATAATGACCGCATTTGTCGGTTTCATTCATAAGAACGCGTACAAATTATGCAAAGGCCTCTCAATGTTAATTTGTTGATATCATCTATTGGAGGTCAGCTAAGAAGCTGTTTTAAACCGTCATGGCCAAGGAGTTTGGTCACCCCCGAAAATGAAAATTGGGATTTTCACGGTAAAAATGTCGCGAGCGACGACAGAGCAAGGCGCACGACGGCGAGCAACCGGAGTGTACATGGGAGTACATGAGGAGTGCGAGCTGGCGCGCAACGCCGCTATGGCCAGCGCAGTAGTTTTTAAAACAGCTTCTAAGAATAAGCACAAGATCCTTAATTGATAAAATGACGAGCAAGGAACCCTGTATTTTTGCCCTGCAAGCCAGCCGCGAGTTCGGCGAGCGCGTGGCCAAGTGCTTGGGGTTATCACTGAGTCTCCACGAAGAAAGAGATTTTGATGACGGTGAGCACAAGAC
>JBAPTW010000490.1:0-3794 GCA_049282355.1 Gammaproteobacteria bacterium
TCAACGGGATGATCGCGGAAGGGTATCCGGTAACGCCGGAATTCATCAGTCGGTTAAGCCCGTACATGCGCCGTCATATACTCCGTTTCGGCCGGTATGTGTAAGGGCCCGCAATCATAATCCGTCCGGCCCGCAAACAAGGCCCTTTTCGGGACCACATTAACTGCAACTATCCGGCGCCACAGGCCCACACTATCTGCAACTGGGCCCACATTAGTTGCAACCAGCCCGCAAACAACGGCGCCGGCCCACATTAGCTGCAACTAAGCCAAGCCGCTGAGATAGTAGAAATAAATGACCCATGCGGTACTGGCGACTGCTGTATCGCGGGCTATGAGAGGACGCGTAGCAAGCGAAGTGGCCACTACACATCCGCCAAAACGCGGAAGTAATACCTCTACCCCCAACCCTCCCATTTTCGCTTTTCAAGCCATGCCTCTGCCGATGCAATACTCCGGCTTTGGTTGGGTTTAATGGTATACGCGTTCCAATCGCCGAGAACCCGGGCATACAAACAAGTCCCGCCGAAGCTATTGCCGGACAAGCTTTCGGCGGCGAATCGCACCAAGATTCTGGATCGGTCTTCGTTCACCTCCACGATCTCGGGACTTCTGCGGTATCGAATCCATTTCGAAGGCTCGGCAACGACAGGAATCGGAATCTCGAAGAAGTGATACAAGGCTTCCTGAACGCTGCATTTTCTTCCCGTCTCGGTGTAGACGAATTGCCGGTCCGGTTGCATCTCGACGGCTTGGCGTTCCGTCGCGCCCGGGGATGCGCGAATACTATTGTGCAGCACGCCGAGGCCGTGGAACGTCCCCTCGGTGTCTCCGGCAACCCGATCGATAAGTTTCCGGGCGGATCCTCGGGCAATCTCGGTCCAAGATCCCTTCCGGTATTCGGTCTCGAGAAGAAGTGCATTCTTGGGTTTGGTCAGCGGCGTTATCCTACCGATGACCTCGATCTCGGGATCCTCCCCCGGTTCTTGCCACAGTCTTTCGAGATAGAAGCGACCGCGAAGGGCGCTCGCCCGAATGCCGAGCGCCGACAACACCGGCGAAGTTTCGATGCCTTCTGCGAGCGTCGCCAGAATTGCCTCTTTCCGCTCCGGAGAGAGACGCTGTACCTTCGGTCTCGGTTGTCGCTCGGGCCAATCTCTCCGACTCACCCACACCTCCCATTTGCTGCTAATTAAGTGGCGTAACCGATTTCAATCGGTCGTCCGAAAAATCCTTGCACCGAATGTCATGCCGGAATTCCCTTGGCCAGTAGCTGCTTGTGGATCTCCTCGGTACGCCCCGGCGGCAGCGTCCCGCGCAAAAAGGAGCGGACCTCGGCCGGGCGGATATCGAGCTCTTGGGCCAGGATCCTGGCGTTGTATCCGTGCCGGGCAAGTCGAGGCTCCAGATCGTCCAGACCGGGCGCCAGGACGCTGTCGACCAGCCCCGCCGAGACGGGCTTCTCGGCGATCTCGTGGGCCTGCTCAAAGGCCAAGGTCAGATAACGCTCGATCTGCAGCGGCGTTGCCAGGCGCTCGGCCAGGAGCGCGATGGCCTCGTCGCTGATCAGGGTCTTAGCCTCATCCGTTGCGCATTGCCCGAGCAGCCAACGAATGTAAGCCTCCTGCTCACCGTGGATGCCGTCGAGCTCGAAGAGAGTGGCGCGCGCACCGATCTCCTCCAGCCTGGGATTGCCTATGTCGTTTCTGAGTTTGGGATGCCCGCTCAGGACCACGGACAGCGCCCCGCCTGCGCTGCGGACCAATTCGATCAGCCGCTTGAGCTGCACGAGGGTCTGGCTGTTGAGGTCATGGGCATCGTCACAGAACAGGGCGACGGGCCTTGCGCGCTGCTCGATCAGCGACAGCAGTAGGCGCTCGCGGCGCTCCGCCTGGGCGGGGATCTTCACCTCTTCCTCGACGGTGAGATCGTAGAACAGGGCCATGATCAGGGTCTTAAGATTGACGTGGGCCTTGTCCACGGCCAGGGAGCGGGATACCAAGATCTCGCCCTCCTGCTGCAGGGCCGCGCGGAGGCGCGCGAGCAAGGTGGTCTTGCCGCAGCCGACGATGCCGCAGAGCGCGATCAGCCCGCCGCGGCGGATGGCGGCGTCCAGCTCCTGGGCGATGCGACGGTGATGCTCGGTTTCGAAGTAGCCGGCGTCACGAAAGGTGCGCGTGATCCCGTAGTGCGCCATGACCTCGCCAAGCATGACCTCAATCCCCTCGTGGTCTCTTGAGGTGGGTGCGCACGAAGTCGTCGATCACCGGCTTGTCCAGGGTCTCGGATAACAGGGCATCGAGCGCGGCGATCCGGTCCGCCGGAAGCCGCGCCAGCGGCATGCCGAGCGTCCGGGCAATGGCTTTCTTGGCGGCGATGGCATTCGGGTAGTGCAGCTCCTGGAAGGGATCAGGGTCGTGGAACGACTGTGCTCGGGGCACTGGGCGATCCGCGTGCTCCGGAAAGGTCACGGTGCCGCCGTCGAGCGCCGTTCGCGGCAGCTCCAGACGTGCGGCCAAGGCCTCGACCCGCTCAGCGCGTTGCTCGGTGCGGGTCTTCTGGAAGCGCCGGTAACGGTGCAGCGGCACCGGACCGCCGACCGGGGTGTAGGGACCGTAGCGTCGCTCGCCATGCTCGATGTAAAGCTCCGTGTCGAACAGACCCCACCATAGGATCACCGTCTCCCCGGCCAGGTTGGGGTCGACCTCGTACTGGGTGGTACCGATGACAATGCGGGCATCCACGCCGACGAGGCGCCGCTCCGGCTCGCGGGCGAAGGTGCAGAAGCGCGTCCACTCGCACATCTCGCGGATACCCTCGGCCGGCAGGTTCTTCAGCCAGTCCTCCAAGCGCGAATGCGGCTCCGAGCGATGCTGCATGTCGTTGTAACGGACCAGGAAACGCCGCAGCCAGTCATTGGCCTCGCGCTCCGTTTCCGGCTTATGGAAGTGGAACAGGGTCTCATGCATCTCCTTGACGGTGCGAAACGGGCGCTCGACTTTGCCCTTGGCCCGTGCCGTTACCTTGCGCCCGTCTTTGCTTTGCGGCCTATGGGTGCGCACGTCGATGCCGAGATAATCCATGACCCGCCGGAAGACTCGGCTCTTGGCGATGGGACCGTTGTCCAGGTAGAGCATCTCGGGAATCCCCTGGAACGGTAGGGACGCGTCGTTTTTGGGTGCCATGGCGGCGAACAGGAAGCGCAATGCGGCTTCCACGTCCTCGCCATAGACCCCGTGATACTCCTGGTAAGCCACACCGCTGCGGTCGTCGACGACGCTGTAGAGCATCAACAAGGGGTGACCGCGTCCCGCTTCGAACCATTCGGGTTTCTCGACCTGCTTCAGATCCGAAGGGCTCAGGTCAAACTGCCAGCACGCGTTGCTGTGACTCGCCTGAAAGCGGACCGCCGGCGGCGCTCGGCCCAGGGTCTCGCGGTCATAGCCCCAGCGTTTGAGATAACGGTTCACCGTGGTCTTGGTGAGCACGTCCTTCGGCGCGCGCACTGGTCCGTCAGGGGTTTGCACGCCATAGTCCTCCAGCAGGCGGATGGCCTCGGCGGTTGAGAGGTGCCGCCCCTTGCGATTGGCGGTTCGGACCTTGATCGCGGCGACGACCTCGCAGAAGCGTTCCATCTCCTTGGCGCCCATCACCCGCGGCACGCCGTGATCGAAGCGCCGCATGGGCTTGGGGAAGGCCCGCTCGCGCAAGGCCCGATACAGGGTGTCGGTCGATACCCCGTAAAGCTGGGCCGTGGCCTCGACCAGCAGGCGGCGCTCGGCACTGCGCGGGGTC
>JBAPTW010000491.1:0-15579 GCA_049282355.1 Gammaproteobacteria bacterium
CCTCTTGAGCAAGTCGCGACATGAGGAGTGCCTGTGCTGCTTCGACGATCTCGGCAACACCGTTGTCAGATGGCAAGTCGTCGATGTCGCTACACGGCAAGCGCTTTCTCAGACCGCGTAGCTCGCGTGTTAATTGCTGGCAAAGGGTGGCCTCAGTGCCGACTTCCATGATGGACTGCCATAATTCGCTGAGAACGTCGGCGCGTAGCGCTCGCGCGTTCGTTCCAGGTGCCGAAGTCGCCACTTTGATTTTTTCCAGAACGAACTCGTCGCTCACCGCGAGCGCGGCGGCCTCAATCCCGGCGCGCAATCCCATGGGATCGCTCGCCAGCGCCGCGTGCAACTTGGTTGTCCCTGAGAAGGCCACGCGCACGGCCACCGGTCGCCCGTCAGCGGCAGTGATCTGTTCGCCAAGCAACGTGCGAACAAGCTCCATGAGATCAGTCATACTGTCAACCAGGCTGACATCGGGAGCGACAAGCGCCCACCGGGCGACGTCGAGAACCAGGTGCTCGACGTTTATAACGTGCCCGTCGGCTATGTGCACAAGTGTGGCACCCTTCGCGCCGGTTTCACGCACATGCCGCCCTTGAAGATTGCCCGGAAACACCACATGCGGAAACTCATTGAGTATTTCTCGGCCATGGACATGGCCAAGGGCCCAGTAGTCATAGCCATGAGCGACCAGCTGGGGCAAAGAGCACGGGGCGTAGAGTGCATGGCCTTCGCGCCCGTTGCAGGCGGTATGAAGCAGTCCAATATTAAAACAGCCAGCTTTGTTCGGCGGGTAACTCAAAGCCAAATTTTCCGAAACATCGGGACGGCCAAAGCTCTGGCCGTGTAGCGCGACCCGCAGACTATCGATGGCAAAAGTGTGCGGTTGTCGCGACGGGAAGACGGTGACGTTTTCTGGCCAGATAAGTCTTTTACGGATCACGGTGGCTGCATCGTGATTACCGTCGGTAATAAATACCTGGATGCCGGCGCGGTCAAGCTTTCCCATCTGTTCTGTGAAAAACAGACCGGTCCCAAAGTCCCGCCAATCACCATCAAAGATATCCCCTGCTAACAGCAAGAAGGCTACCTGGCGCTCGATAGCGGTGACGACAAGGTTTTCAAAGGCTCGGCGGCTAGCACTTCGGAAAGCATCAGCGCGGCCTAGACCCGAGAAGGCGATACCTCTCAGGGGACTATCGAGGTGAATGTCAGCTGCATGTAGAAACCGGAAGTTCATTTCCTCGATGAGTGCCTGTTAGCTCAAAAAAGCATTCTCACAACACCGAATTTCTATCTGGAGTTACTGTCGCATCGGCTAACTCGATGAGGTAAGAAGCTGCTGCGCGACCATCTAACGAGCCCGCGTAGCCGGCGCCACGTTTGGCAAGCCAGTACGGCCACCATGAATTCTTGCTGCACTCGCTGGCACTCTGGCAATTACCAGCGAGTGCAGTCAAGGAAAAGCGGTGATGGAACAGCGATTGCAATCTTGGCATCTGGGTCGCAGGAGCAGTCTTTTTTGACGCTGTATCCGCCTTCGATAAAGTCTCTTGGGGTTTTGAAAAAGCTCACAATGGGCGGACCGTCGCCGATGTCTTGAGACTCTTAAACAACCTGCTCAGGCTCTAAGAGTGTGTTTCAAAACCTGCTGCGCTTGCCACAGCTGGGTTGTGTGTTGGCTCAGAATCCTCTTGTACTCCTTGTACACTCCGGTTCTTCGCCACCGTGCGCCTTGCGACTCCGGCGCTCGCCGAGGTTTTAAATTGCCCTCCATGCGGACAGACTATTGCCGCTGCATTTTCACAAAAGTGTCGATAGTTACTCCGGATAAGCCAATGTAGGAATATTCGAACATCATTGTGATACTAGCCTAAAGGAAAAAGCTATGCGTTGGCAAGATAAGATCACTATTATCGTCGCTTCAATGGTCACCATTTTTTCTCTTAATTATGCAGGTCTTTCAATTGCTGATGAGGTTCCAAGCGTTCCCGAAGAGATTCTCGATAGTCCAAAGGTTTTTCAGTATCCGGGAAGCTATCGGCTGGAGGGGAATATCATCGCCGCGCATCCAGGCAATGCCATTGAGATTATGGCGCCGGACGTTACTCTGGATATGAATGGCTATTCCATTAGTTCGTTGTCTAGCTCGAGCGTTGGAATTTCCTCGTTCATGGAAAACGTGACAGTCATGAACGGGTCGGTGCGCGGATTTAGCCAGGCGGGTATCGACTTGCAGGGGCGAAATTGTCGAATTCAAAATGTACGCGTTACCAATTCAGGCATTGGCGTTTCCGCATTCGAGAATTGCTTGGTGCAGGACAACACGCTTACCGATAATACGGGTCCAGGATTGGTTTTTCCTCCAGCCCTCCCAAGCCCGCCGGATCTATTCGGCCCGGGAATGCCGGTTTTCGCCAACAACATCATTAACAACAACAATGGTGGCAACCAATCGCCGCAGGTGGAAGGAGCCGGACTTGAGATCGGCACCAATGTCTGCGGCAATAAGACTTTGTGTTCCAACGCTACCCTGATCGTTTCACCGGCTGCCCAGGAGGTGGAGGTATTGCCGTAACACGCGGGCGACTTGGCGCTTCTCCGAGCCAGTATCGTTCGAATTCGGATTGCATGTCCCGGGGCGGCTCCGTTTTCTCAACGGAAGGCTGTTTTGTGGTCTGAGGCATTGCTTCGCGGTCATCAACGAGGCTTACGTGTGCCGCGCCAGGCTCCGATGCCGACCGCCATGAGCACCGCGGCGAGCCCAATCAGCACGGGGATATTTCCCATGCGTATGTAGGGCGTTGCGCCCTGCATCGGAGAGATCTCGGCACTTAGCACACGCGTTTCGAACTGCGGGATACGTTCCTGAATGACGCCAGTTGGCCCGATGATAGCGGTAATGCCAGTATTGGTGGCCCGCGCCAGATACCGGCCCGTTTCGACGGCGCGCATACGCGCCATCTCAAGATTTTGGTGTGGCCCTATTGAATCGCCGAACCACGCGTCGTTACTAACGTTGATCAGTAGGGTGGCCTTCGGAAGCGCCTCGATTAGCTCTTCGCCAAAGGCAAATTCATAACAAACGGAGAGTCCCACCGTTTCCCCCGCAACCGTTATGGGTGGCTGTCGGGACGGGCCGAGGCTGAAGCTGGATACGGGAAGGCCGAGGAGGTCTACCGCAGGACGCAGTAGGTGCTCCAGGGGTAGGTATTCCGCGAACGGCACGAGATGGCGCTTATGATAGAAGCTAAGTTGGGGGGTGATGGCAAGAACGCTATTGAAATATTGTTGACTGGCCCGATCGAGCATATCGACGCCCAGTAAGATATCGGTGTGATGTTTCTCGGCCTCGCCGGCAAGCCGGGATAGGGTAGGGATGAAGTCGTGAACAAAGCCGGGCAGTGCCGATTCCGGCCAAACGACGAGATCCGCGTCCCAATGTTCACGGGTGAGGCCAAAATACCGATCGAGAGTTGGCTGGCGCTGACTCGATAGCCACTTCTGGTCTTGTGGCACATTGCCTTGCACCAGCGCGAGGTGGACAGTCTTGTCTCGCGCGTGAGTCCACTGTACCTGTTCCAGCGCATAGGCGCCAGCCAGGAGTACCACCACTGCGCCGACGTAGATGAGCACGGCGCGGCTGCCCGTTCGGACTGCCAACACAAGCCCGCCGGCGAGTAATGCCAAACACCAGCTGACGCCGTAGACGCCAAACACAGTGGCAAGACTGCGCAAGGGAGAGTCTACTTGACTATAACCGAGCTGAAGCCAGGTAAAGCCGCTCAGGAACCAACCTCTGACCCACTCCGCCAACACCCAACCGGCAGGCAAAAGCAGCAACAACCTTGCTGATTGGCTGGAGGTGGTGGTACGTGCCACGAGGTATCCAAGCAGGGCCGGGAACAGGGCCAGAAAAATAACGAGCAGTGCGGTTAACGCGGTGGCCAGGGATGCGCCCACGTGGCTGTACTGAAAGCTCTCATGGACCCATGACACCCCGAGCCCGAACATTCCGAGGCCAAAGAGCCAACCGTGTAAGAATGCCTTACGGGGGGATGCCGTTTCCCAGAGCGCGAACAATACGGCAGGGGCTAAAACGGCAAACGGCGAAATGCCAAACGGTGCAAAGGCGAGCGGTAATGAGACACCGGCGAGTAGTGAGGCGGCATTGGCCTGAACGCGGGGCCAGGCAAAGGAAATGGCGCCGCTCCTCATAAGCAGCCGTCAAAGTGGCCCGCGCTTGCCGAATACCTAGCGTTGTCCGTAGGCGCTGTCCACCGCAGTGGGTGCTCGCATGGCGGCAGGGCGAGATGTTTGAACTCTAAAAAGATGGACCCGGCGTTTGTCAGCGCGCACCACCGTGAAATGCAAGCCATCGATGGTGCAGGTTTCGCCGCGCCGCGGAAGATAGCCGAAGGATTTGATAACTAAGCCACCAATGGTATCGAACTCTTGATCACTGAAGCTAGTGTGAAAATACTCGTTGAAATCCTCGATGGAGGTGAGGGCTTTGATCATGTACTCGCTTTCCCCGTGGGGTTTGATGTAAAGCCCTTCATCGATATCGTGCTCGTCGTCGATTTCACCCACAATCTGCTCAAGCACATCCTCGATGGTCACGAGGCCTGCGACACCACCATACTCGTCCACCACGATCGCCATATGGTTACGCCTCGCCCGAAATTCCCGAAGCAGTATATTCAGGCGCTTGCTTTCGGGAATGAAGACCGCCGGGCGCATAGCGTCACGCATGTTAAAGGTGCCACCGCTGCCGCGGGCGAAATAATCGAGCAAGTCTTTGGCAAGCAATATCCCGACCACCTCGTCTCGGCTGTCGCCAACGATGGGAAAGCGTGAATGACCGGACTCGATAACGGTGTTGATAAAATCCTCTGGAGGCACATCCTGCTGCACCACGACCATCTGACCCCGAGGAACCATGATATCGCGAACCTGCATATCCACGACCTGCAAGGCGCCTTCGATCATGCTGAGCGCATCGGCATCAACAAGTTGCCGTTCTTCGGCGTCGCGCAGCACCGTAATCAACTGCTCCCGATCCTGCGGCTCTCCCATGAGGGCTTGGCTGAGGCGATCTAACCAGGAGCGCCGCCCGGAAGGGCTGCTAACATAGTTTTCGGTCATGATGAACTCGCTTCGACATAAGGATTAGGGAAGCCTAGGGCCGCAAGGACCGTTTGTTCAAGGGATTCCATGTGGTGTGCTTGGAGAGGAGTTTGATGATCATAGCCGAGCAGATGCAGGGTGCCGTGGACTACCAGATGCGCCCAGTGAGCCTGTGCTTCTTTTCCCTGCTCTTCGGCTTCGCGGCGCACGATAGGCGCGCAGATCACAATGTCACCGAGTAGCGGCACTGTGAGTCGGACTGGAGAGTCGAAGGGAAAGGCGAGCACATTGGTGGGGCCGCGCCGGCCACGGTAACGCTGGTTTAGCGCGGCACTCTCGACTTTGCCCACAATGCGTATCGTTACTTCTGCTGCCTGCCTGCGCTCGACCAGCACGGCACGAACCCAGGTGTTGAGCTCTTTGGGCGCCGGTAGGCGTTGTCCTTGCGTAGCCACCTGAAGGTCAACCTTGAGCAGCAAGGGTCTAATAAGGCTTGGCGCTCCCTGTCTCTTCATGGGCCTCATAGGCCTCAAGTATCCGTGCTACCAGCGGATGACGGACCACGTCCTTGGCATCAAAAAAAGTGAAGCTGATGCCATCCGTGGACTTCAGGACATCGATGACATGACACAGTCCAGGGCGTTGACCGCGCGGCAAATCGACTTGCGTCACGTCGCCGTTCACCACGGCAGTTGTCCCAAATCCGATGCGGGTGACAAACATTTTCATCTGTTCGATGGTGGTATTCTGCGCCTCATCGAGAATCACGAAAGACTCATTGAGCGTTCGACCACGCATGAATGCCAGCGGCGCAATCTCAATAATGCCTCGTTCAATGAGCTTTCCAACCCGCTCAAAACCGAGCATTTCGTAGAGGGCATCGTAGAGCGGGCGCAAGTACGGATCGATCTTTTGAGCGAGATCGCCGGGAAGAAAACCGAGCCGCTCTCCGGCCTCCACAGCCGGGCGAGCCAGGACGAGCCGTCTCACTTTTTCCGTCTCTAATGCCTCCACAGCGCAAGCCACCGCCAAATAAGTCTTACCGGTTCCAGCCGGACCGATACCAAAATTCAAGCCATTGGTTCGAATATTCTGGACGTAATGACACTGATTGGCCCCGCGGCCGCGAATGATGCCGCCCCGGGTGCGGACCATAATTTCCCGCTCTTTGCCTTCATCAAGGCTGGCATCAATGCCGGAGCCCTGCAAAAACAGGTGCACTCGAGCGGGAGTCAGGGATTCAACTCTGGTCACGTCGTATAGCTCTCTAATGATCGCTTCTGCCGCTTTTACCGGCCTCGGTGGCCCAAACACTCGGAAGTCGTTACCGCGGTTATTGATTTCTACGCCGAGCCGACGTTCCAGCTGACGCAGGTGCTGGTCAAGAGGGCCACACAGGTTGGCCAATCGATCGTTGTCAGCGGGTTCCAGCCGAATACTACTAACATCACCAGGCTCAGAACAGGCTTGACCGGTAAAGATCCGTTCAGGCGTAGATTGCGTCTCAGTCAGCGTAGTCAGCTTTTGTTGCATCCGCCGGATTGCTGGCATGCGCGGCAATTTGGCCGCGCAATGAGTTGGGAAAGGCTGCGGTGATGAGGACCTCCACAAAGCATCCAATCAGGTGCTGCGGGCCAGGGAAATTCACCACCCGATTGTTTTCGGTGCGCCCCGCCAGCTCACCCGCATCTTTCTTGGCTTGCCTTTCCACCAATACTATTTGAGCTGTTCCCACCATATTTTGACTGATGGCTGCACCCTGGGCACTCAATCGCGCCTGAAGGAGGGCGAGCCGCTCCTTCTTGACATGGGCAGGAACCGGGTCTGGAAGCTCGGCTGCGGGTGTTCCTGGACGGGGGCTAAAGACGAAACTGAATGACTGATCAAATTGCACGTCCTCAACGAGCTGCAAAGTGTCGTCAAAATCGCGCTCCATTTCTCCGGGAAAGCCAACGATGAAATCGGACGAGAGTGTCAAATCCGATCGGGCATCACGCAGACGGCTGATCTTGTGCCGGTAATCCTCTGCGCTGTAACCCCGCTTCATCAGCTGGAGAATGCGGTCGCTTCCACTCTGGACGGGAAGGTGCAAATGAGCAGCAAGCTCTGGCACCTCCCGGAAAACCTCGATGAGATCCTCAGACACGTCAGCTGGATGAGAGGTTGTGAAACGAATTCGATCAACACCCTCTATAGCAGCCGCATACCGAATCAGCAAGGCCAGGCTGGCTTCGGCCCCATCGTCCATTAAACCGCGGTAGGCGTTTACGTTCTGCCCTAGAAACACCACCTCGCGCACGCCTTGATCCGCCAGGCTGGCGACCTCTGCAATCACATCATCGAACGGACGGCTAAATTCGTCTCCCCGAGTGTAGGGTACTATGCAAAAGGAACAATACTTACTGCAACCCTCCATGATGGAGACGAAAGCAGACGGCCCGTCCGCCTGGGGTACAGGCAGGCGATCGAACTTCTCGATTTCCGGAAAAGAAATATCGATGACGGGCCGTCGCTGATGCGCCGCTTTGGCCAACATCGATGGAACTCGGTGCAAAGTCCGCGGGCCGTAGACGAGGTCGACGTAAGGTACACGGCGCCGTATCGATTCACCTTCCTGGCTCGCCACACAACCGCCGACACCGATGACAAGATCAGGGCGTTGCTTTTTCCATTCGCGCCACTGGCCGAGCTGCGAAAACACCTTTTCCTGTGCCTTTTCACGCACTGAACAGGTGTTGATCAACAACACATCGGCTTGCTCGGGGCTGTCGGTGAGGGTTAGGCCATGGGATTGGGCTAGCAGCTGCGCCGTCTTCGCGGAGTCATAGACGTTCATTTGACACCCGAAGGTTTTAATATATAGCTTCTTTGGCATGCAACTGCTGGTCAATTGATTCCACTTAATTACGCTACACTTTTCTGCGCAAATTTTCTAGGGAAGTTGCCGTCCCCCGTGGCGCTTGCCGCAAACGCACGCAACGCAGGAAAGCTATTTTTCTTTATACTCTGTAGTTAGGTCCGCTGGGTTAGGGATAAAGTTCCCATCTGTCGGCGGGTGGTAATGATGGTATAGTGTCCCGTGGCAGGATATGCCGAGGCTCTTCTTTCTGCCATATCGCAGGCTGCCGCCAGGCAGTAGTCAAAGGAAACTAAGTTTATGTCGCGCAACCATCCCATCATCGCAGTGACCGGCTCGTCCGGAGCGAGGAGCTCCGTCGTTATCGATGCCTTCGCGCACATTCTTGCTCGCGAGGAAGCGAGCTTTGCCGTTGTCGATGGTAACGGCTTCCACCGCTATGACCGCGTCTCATTTCCAGCTGCTGTCCAAGAAGCCGCCCGTCGAGGTAAGTCCCTCAGTCACTTTGCCCCGGAAGCCAACCTTATGGAGAAGCTGGAAGCACTGATGGCGGAGTACTCGATGAAGGGTACCGGAATGCACCGTCGCTACCTGCACAGTGATGAGCAGGGTGCGGAGTTCGAACAGGAGCCGGGAACCTTCACCGAGTGGGAGCCAATTCCGAAGAACACCGACATCTTGTACTACCGAGGTCTGCACGGGTGCTTCGTATCCGACAGCGTTGATATTGCCAAATATATGGATCTAAAGATCGGTGTGGTTCCGATTGTAAACCTCGAGTGGATTCAAAAGATGCACCGAGATATGGGCGAGCGCGGCTACAGTGTAGCGGCGGTGACTGACACCATCTTGCGCCGCATGCCTGATTATGTGCGTTATATTACGCCGCAGTTCTCTCGCACCGATATCAACTTCCAGCCGGTTCCTCTCGTGGACACCTCTAACCCCTTTGTGGCGCGCGATGTGCCCACGCTGAATGAGAGTGTGGTCGTGATCCGCGTGGCTAACCCTAGCAGATGCCCGGTGGACTTCCCGTACTTGTTGAGAAATATCCACAACTCCTTTATGTCTAGACGCAATAGCATTGTCGTACCCGGGGGCGAGATTGGCGTAGCGATGGAACTCATGCTGGCACCTTTGGTCCACGAATTATTGGCCCGCCGCCGCGGCGGCACTTGATAACCGGCCGCGGTACCCATGCTGTTCGTTGAGTTGATCTTCTAAGAGGGTGTTTTAAAAGTCGGCGAGCGCCGGCAGAGCAAGGCGCACGGTGGCGAGGAATCGGAGTGTACAAGGGAGTACATGAGGATTTCGAGCCAGCGCGCAACGCCGCTATGGCAAGCGCAGCAGGTTTTAAAATATCCTCTAAGCGGCAGCAGACCTAGTTTCTAGGTGATTGGAGATGTTGCTACCCTCGAATTCAGACACAGACCTTGTCCGCCACAGTCTTCCGGACATCAAGATATCTGTACGGCAAACGTTTGCGATCGACAGTGATTTCCAGGTCCCGGCGTTTAGTCAAGCTACCGAGCACGTGCCCGAGGTCGACGAATCGTACCGGTTCGACCCTGCGACCACGCTGGCGATCCTCGCCGGTTTTGCCTTTGGTCGGCGGGTGCTCATCCAAGGTTACCACGGAACCGGCAAATCGACCCACATCGAGCAGGTGGCGGCTCGCCTCAACTGGCCCTGTGTACGGGTAAACCTCGATAGCCACATTAGCCGCCTGGATTTGGTTGGTAAGGATGCCATCGTGCTTCGCGACGGGCAGCAGGTGACCGAGTTCAAGGAGGGCATTCTGCCATGGGCGTTTCAAAATCCCACGGCGCTGGTCTTCGATGAGTACGATGCAGGTCGCGCCGATGTGATGTTTGTTATTCAACGGGTCTTGGAAGCCGAGGGTCGCCTTACGCTGCTCGATCAATCCCGAGTGTTGCGGCCGCATCCGGCCTTCCGGTTATTTGCCACCACCAACACGATTGGTTTAGGCGACACCACCGGCCTTTATCACGGCACCCAACAGATCAACCAGGGTCAGATGGACCGCTGGAACATTGTCGCCACGCTGAATTATCTTGAGCACGATGCCGAAGTGGATATTGTTTTGGCGAAGGTTCCTGCCTACGCAAACGACGAGGGACGTGCGACGGTGGGGGCCATGGTCAATCTCGCGGATCTGACGCGCGCCGGGTTCATGAACAGCGATATTTCGACGGTGATGAGCCCGCGAACGGTCATTACCTGGGCGGAGAATGCATTGCTCTTTAAGAATGTGGCGTTCGCTTTTCGCCTTACCTTCTTAAACAAGTGTGATGAAACCGAAAGGCCAATCGTGGCCGAGTATTACCAGCGGTGCTTCGGAAGCGAGCTAGCGGAATCAACCGCCGAGTTGACACTAGGGTAAGGCTCTGAATTTATAGCTAAATTCGAGAGATTATTAAGGACGCGCATGGCCGATTGTAGCGGCCAAGTGCCCTAAGCTTCTAAACCAGCCTCTTGATCGAATTGTCATAAATAACTTGATACATCGCGATCTCAACAAGCGCTTTGAAGCGGTTACGCGGGCGGCAACGCGGGCGCTCGCCCGGCGAAAGGATGTCAGCGTTGAGTTTGGTCGCACAAATGCGACGCTTGAGAACAATACGGTGCATTTGCCCGCACCCTCACCGCAATTGACCAAATCCGACGTTATTCGGCTGCGCGGAGAAGCGGATTCGTTGGCTCTAAGGCTGCGATACCACGATCGCGATGTGCATGAGCAGTTGGCCCCTGCCGATGCTCTGTCTCGGGAGGTGTTCGACACCCTGGAGCAACTTCGCTACGAGGCCCTGGGGGCGCAGCGAATGGCGGGTGTCGCGGCTAATCTTGATGCTCTGCTCGCGGCTCGTTATCAAGCGATGGGAGAGCACGATCAACAGGCGCCCGATCCATTGGGCTTACCTGAGTCGGTGAAACTTTTGGCCCGAGAAGCCCTGTTAGGAAGCCCACCGCCGAGCCTTGCTGCACGCCTGCTTGATGCGCCGCGCCGCGCGCTCGCGTCCAAGATTGGGGGCGCTTTGGTGCGCTTGAGCCGCAACCTCTCGGAGCAACGGCGCTTTGCAGAGATCGTGATGGAAATCCTGGCGGCGCTTGGCTTGGACGTTGCTTTGGCGTCCCATGAAGTCGAACGGGAAGCCCCGGACGAGCAAGCCGATGGCACAGAGGAATCTAACGACGATAGCTCCACGGCCGCCGGGCAAGGGCCGCAAAACGTTGAGCCTTCGTCGGAGGAAAATCAGCCGAAGGCCGAGCAGCGAGCCGCAAAGGGTGATGCTGCGCGTTCATCGCAGGAGTCTGCCGGCGCACTTACAGACGCTTCCCACCATGACCAATGGATGCCAACGGAGGTTACTACGAGAACGCCGGCTTGGAACGAGTGCGATTCCTCGGTAACTTACTGTGCCTACATGACAGATTTTGATGAGGTCGTTGATGCGCAGCTCCTTTGCACACAGGAGGAACTCACTCGCTTGAGGCTGCATCTCGATCGGCAAGTCGCACATCTTGACGCCATGATCGGGCGGTTGGCTAATCGCCTGCAGCGCCGGCTGCTGGCTAAACAGTTGCGAGGCTGGCAGTTTGACATGGATGAGGGCGTTTTGGATACGGCACGCTTAGCGCGTGTTATTGCCAATCCGCTTAACCCCGTCTCTTACATGTGGGAACAGGAAACGGCGTTTCGAGACACCCTTGTGACGCTGCTCATCGATAACTCCGGTTCGATGCGTGGACGGCCCATCACCCTTGCTGCCATCAGCGCAGACGTGCTGGCGCGAACGCTTGAGCGATGCGGTGTCAAAACCGAGATCCTGGGATTTACCACACGCGCTTGGAAGGGAGGGCAGGTGCGCGAGCGATGGATCGAGGGAGGAAAACCGCCGCGGCCAGGGCGACTAAATGATCTGCGGCACATTATTTATAAGTCCGCTGACACCCCCTGGCGGCAAGCAAGAAAGAATCTCGGGCTGATGTTGCGCGAGGGAATTCTGAAGGAGAACATTGACGGCGAGGCCCTCACATGGGCGTATCAGCGGTTACTCCCACGCCCTGAGGAGCGCCGCATCCTGATGGTTATCAGTGATGGAACTCCGGTCGACGATGCCACTCTGTCCGCCAATGGTGCCGGATATCTGGAGCGTCATCTGCGAGAAGTCATCGCCGGCATTGAGAACAACAGCCCGGTAGAATTGCTCGCCATAGGGATTGGCCATGACGTGACGCGATACTACCGTCGTGCGGTGACGCTTGTCGATGCCGAGCAGTTGGGAGGGACCATGATGAGGGAGCTTGCTAGCTTGTTTGACCGAGAGTCCGTTAGTCGGGGTCGGGGGCGATATCCAACCCCGGTGTCGATGTCCTAATCCTCGAATTCCTCTCTTAGCGTCTTTACGCGGCCCAAGGGGCATGGCGCGTTGCGCTTCGACACTAACTGCATTACTCGTTCGCGGCGGCGTTGTGCAAAATAGACACGACTCTCTGGGTGATGGGCGGTTAGATCCCAGGAAGAGGTTTTGTTCGTTCAATACCAATTTCTCGCGGAGACCTCGCATAAAAACAGCCGCGCTTTCCATCCGTGCGTTGCGTAAAACGTACCGCAATGGTGTCGAAGCCCTCAAAGGCATTGATCTTGATGTGGCAGAGGGAGATTTCTTTGCGCTGCTGGGCCCCAACGGTGCGGGCAAGTCCACCGCTATCGGTGCCATAACTTCTTTGATAACCAAGACCTCAGGCAAGGTTATCATTGCCGGTCATGATCTGGATACGGAACCAACAGCAGCCAAACGGCTCATCGGGCTCGTGCCCCAGGAATTTAACTTCAATGTTTTCGAACCAGCAGGGGAAATTGTCATCAATCAAGCCGGCTATTACGGTATTGGCCGCAAGAGGGCTTATCGGCGTGCCGAGGAAAGCCTGACCCAGCTCGGACTTTGGGATAAGCGCCACAGGATCGCCAGGGAGCTCTCTGGCGGAATGAAACGGCGTTTGATGATTGCCAGGGCTTTGGTCCATGAGCCGAAGCTTTTGATCCTGGATGAACCAACGGCGGGAGTCGATATCGAAATCCGGCGCTCGATGTGGGAGCTTTTGCGATTCATTAATGCTCGGGGAACCACCATCATCCTCACGACTCATTATCTGGAGGAAGCCGAAAGCCTCTGCCGAAACGTTGCCATAATCAATCATGGAAAGATCATTGAGAACAGCGCCCTCCACACGCTGCTCGGTAAGCTGCAGACGGAGCTGTTCATACTCAACTTCAGGGATCGCGTCGATCAGTTGCCACCAGCTTCTGGATACCGGTTTAATCTACTTGACGATTACACCTGTGAAGTTGAAGTGACTAAAGACCAAGGCATCAATGGTCTCTTTGAAGCCCTATCACACGCTGGCATTGAGGTTGTCAGTATGCGTAACAAGCAGAATCGCCTGGAGCAGCTATTTATCGGTCTTGTTGAGGGCAAGAGGGATAGAGACGCGACGAATGGGATGTGTAATCGATGACGTGGCGGGAATACACGATTGCTTATCGAACCATTGTCACTAAGGAGGCTCTTCGGTTTCTACGCATCTGGAAACAGACAGTGCTGCCTGCGGCGGTGACGACCGTGTTGTACTTCGTTGTCTTTGGTAAATTGATGGGTCAGCAGATAGGACCGATGGCCGGATATCGGTATATTGATTATATCGTTCCCGGACTCATCCTCATGTCGGTGATCACTAATGCCTATTCCAACGTCGTTTCGTCTTTTTACAGCACCAAGTTCCAAAGGCATATCGAGGAGCTGCTAATAGCACCCATACCGAACTGGGTCATCCTGGCGGGTTATGTCAGCGGTGGGGTTGCGCGTGGTGCTCTAGTCGGGGTGGTGGTTGCCATGATTTCCAGATTCTTCACGGAGATCCCCGTTAGCCATTTCGCCGCCACCGCCATGGTGTTTGCTCTGACCGCGTTGCTGTTCTCACTGGCGGGGTTTATTAACGGGATGTTCGCCAAATCTTTCGACGATATCTCGATTGTGCCGACCTTTGTTTTGACGCCGCTGATTTACCTGGGTGGCGTATTCTATTCTATCGAGCTGCTGCCGGAGTTTTGGAGACAGCTATCGCTGGTAAACCCGATCCTTTACATGATAAATGCTTTTAGATATGGGCTGCTCGGCGTTTCTGATATACCGATTACCGTGGCTTTTGCCATCATCATAGGTTTTGTCTTACTGTTGACTGTGTTCAGCTTATACCTGCTAGAACGAGGCGTTGGCATCAAGAGCTGACAGAAGACGCGAAGGCGCTGCGATTTTGATCTTCCAAATCATTAGATACGGGTACTCGATGCTATACAGGTAAGCAACACCGTTGCAACACAACTTGCCACAAGAGGTCTCTCCAACTGACGCGTAACCGTTTCGGCAAGCGATGACTGTCAAGTGTATTACTTTCGATCTGGACGATACGCTTTGGGACTGTGAGTCCGTCCTTACGCGTGCCGAGACGGTACTCTACCGGTGGTTAGCCCGTAACTGTCCGCGAGTGGTCGGCCAGTACTCTCAGGCTGACTTGACAGCCCATCGCAAGTGCTACATTTCCCATTATCCGGAGCTGCACCATGATATGACGTTGGTGCGAAAACAGTGGCTGGCGCATATTCTCGCCGAGGCTGACTACGGTCAGGAGTGTGTCGAGGCTGGATTCAAAGTATTTTGGCTGGCGCGCAACGAGGTGGCTCTATTTGAGGGTGTGCTGCACGCACTGAAAGCGCTGCACGGTGTTTATCGGATGGGGGCTGTCACCAACGGCAACGCAGACATACACCATATCGGAATCGGGCAGTACTTTGATTTCGTCGTGACGGCAGCGGAGGCTGGAGCAGCTAAACCCGATGCAAGAATTTTTCAAATGGCACTGGCCAAGGGAGGGGTATGTGCTCACGAAACAGTGCATGTGGGCGACGATCCCGAGCGGGATGTGATCGGGGCTGGGGCCGTTGGTATGCGCACAGTCTGGATCAATCCGCGTCAGCGCGCTTGGGAGGCGGGGAAATCTCCCGATGCCGTGATTTCGTGCGTAGCGCAACTCAATGCGGTGCTAGAATTCTGGGCACAACGGTAGGAGCTCTAAGCATTATGGCTATTCGAGTCCGTTACTTTGCCAGCTTGAGGGAGCACATGGGTCGAGCGGAAGACGCCGTGGAACCAGAGCGGGTGGCGACTGTGGAGGATGTATGGAAGACGGTTGCTGGTGACGTTGCTTTACCCGTGAATACTCTCATTGCCGTCAATCTGGAGTACGCTGATAGTGCTCAGCAAGTTGCAGACGGTGATGAAGTGGCGTTTTTCCCGCCGGTGACTGGGGGCTGAGCCGCAGTGGCGTTGTGGTGGAAATACTCGATCAGCAGCCCAACCTGCGTCGCGTAGTGATAGAGATCGACCTCTAACCCGACTTCCGCAACTCGAAGTAATAAAGCGGCTAAGCGTTTGATTTACCGTGCATGGATTGCAAAAGTCGGCACTACAAGAGCATCGACGGGCTAGAGGGTCGCTGTTGCGTTCGCGGTGATTTTG
>JBAPTW010000492.1:0-4359 GCA_049282355.1 Gammaproteobacteria bacterium
TGAACAAGGCTTTCGGGCGCTAGCGTTTTGCTGTTTGATTATGGGTATTGCGGGTGTGTATTTGTCGCTGCCATTGACCGCCGGAAGCTATGGCGATACTTGCTGCCTGAGGCCGCCAGGTATTAACTGATGGCCGAATCCAGGTCAATGACAAAGGCTATTTCAACGTGGTTGCCGACCGGGTACAGTTTGGACCGGAACCGGTAGCAGCTAACAGCGAAGAAGATGCCAAATAACCAGACAGATTGCCGACCAGGAGTCCATACAGGTCTCTGGTCGGTGGTCCCACCCACCCCCGAAGCGCTTTTTCGTAGACACAGTTCTGCAGTTTTGCCAAATAACCAATAGGCATCGATATGGTATTATGTTCCTCTCTCGTCAATAACTCTTCGATCATAATAGAAAGGCCTATGTGTCAAAGCAACTTGAATTTGGGTTCAGACAAGATATTGGGCCAACGACCGCTTCTAATTTTTTGCTGGAGGAAGAGCAGCCGCAATACAGGCTTGAGCACCTGGGAGAAGGGGCGCTTTCTTTGACAGAACTGTTGGCCGTCGTCATCGGCTCAGGTCATAGTGATGATAACATCCTGGAACTAACGCGGCTGCTTGTTGAACTGGGAGGGCTCCCTGGAATAGCAAGTGCTTCGATTGCTGAACTGACCATTTATGATGGTATCGGGAGAGCCAAAGCGGGGAGAATAAAGGCGGCTTTGGAATTGGGGCGCAGATTGGTAACGACACCCCTGGAGAAACGAACAAAAATTAACAGCCCTGCTGATGCAGCAAGTCTGCTGCTGCCGGATATGATGTTTCTTGAGCAGGAGCATCTGGTGGTCGTTTTGCTCAATACCCGCAACGAAGTGCTATCGACCAAGATGGTTTACAAGGGCAGCTTAAACACGGCCGTGATACGAATTGCCGAAGTTTTCAAAGACGCCATCAGGCAAAATGCGGCAGCACTGATTGTGGCTCATAATCACCCTTCTGGGGATCCGGCGCCATCTCCAGAGGATCTGCGAGTTACAAGGGAGATTGTCAATGCTGGAAAACTTTTGAGCATAGACGTGCTCGATCATGTGATCATTGGTCATAATCGATACACGTCTCTTAAAGAGCGCCGGCTTGGCTTCGATTGATTCTTTTTCTGCCGTTTTCTGCAACAACTACGTGTAATAATTGTTGTGCGCTATAGAATTATTAAGGAGCAACTCAACGTAACTTGTTCTTTTTCGACCCTACTATTTCTAATAAAGCTATGGCTAGTCAACGACATTATCGAGACCCTGGTCAAATACATTTAGATCCCCAATATTGGTATATACGTTATTGACGATCCGATTTGCACTCGTCCCTGTACGCAGCCAAATTCCTTGATCTGGAAAATGCTGAAAAGTGCAATTTGCAATAATAGTCATTTCAGAGGGCTCGTCCATGTACTCCCCGATTGCAACTGCATTAGCATTGAGGTTAGCGCCATCACCAGGCCCGTAAAAGCTGCTATTGCTTACCACAATGTCTTTGCAGTTGGTACTAGAAAAAGCATTACCACTAGTGCCGGCAGCGTGCTTGATTGCACACCCTGTCACACGAATAGCCGATGAATCGCTGCATACTATACCACTAACCCGATAGTCAATATGCCCATTTAGAATTGAGACCACATAAACGTTGTGAGACCTGATTCCCATTTGATTTAGCACAAGCTCGAAATCTGATAAATAGAATCCCTCTATATTTTCCAACTGTATACTGCGTCCCAGGAAGTTACAATAGAAATTGGTTCTTCCGCAAGTTTCGTGCTTAGGGCCCAGATCCTGATAACAGCGGTATAGTTGGTATTCCATTTTTCAAGAGCATAGGAGTACCTTCATGTCGGCCTTGGCTTTTTTGTTGCCAGGCTGCGAAATTGACTCAGTGAGGGTCGGTGACTGTAAACTTATCATAGCAGCTCACCCAATCAAGGAGGCAGCGGTCTGTCCGGAGTGTGCGCTGAGTTCCCAGCGAGTTCACAGCTACTACGTACGGAAGCCGCGCGATCTGCCGATTGCCGGGTTGGTAGTTCGCCTTAGCCTCCGCGTCAGACGCTTTCGCTGTCTCAACTCAGCCTGCAAAAAGCGCACCTTCGCCGAAAATCTGCCAGAGTTTCTTGCCCCTCATGCACAGCGGACGAACAGATTGACTGCTGCCCTCTACCATATTGGTCAGTCGCTAGGCGGAGCAGCAGGTGCGCGCTTGTTAAAACATCTCTTCATGCCGGCTAGTGATGATACATTGCTGAGAATCCTGCGCAAGGGCAACCGAGATGAACAATTAACTCCTCGCATTCTTGGCATCGATGATTGGGCCTTTCGAAAAGGACGCAACTATGGCACGATTCTGGTTGACCTTGAGTGTCACAAGGTGGTCGACCTTTTGCCCGACCGCTCCGCAGAGACATTAGCCACTTGGCTACATACTCATCCAGGAATAGAGGTTATTGCCAGAGACCGTTCGATAGAATATGCGCGGGGAATTGCGGAAGGAGCGCCCCAGGCGTTACAGGTAGCAGATCGATGGCATCTATTACTAAACCTACGTCAGATGCTCGAGCGCCTTTTGGGTCGACTTCACTCGCGGTTGAAGCGGTTACCACTCCCGGATGAGCTCCAGCCTAAAGATTTCTTGACAAGCAGCCAAATGCAGTTTCCGCGAACAAGCGCTGAACAGGAAGCGAGCCAGGCCAGTCGGGCTCGACGTATGACCCTTTATGAAGAAGTTCAACGACGAAAAGCAAACCAGAACATCAAACAAATTTCCGAACAAATTAGGCTCAGTCGTGGGACTGTGCGGATTTACTATTACGCCGAGGCCTTTCCTGAGAGAGGTCAACACAAGCGTAATCCCAACATACTTGATCCGTTTCTCCCCTACCTCGAGCGCCGGTTCAAGGAGGGCTGTAAGAATACCATGCAACTCTGGCGAGAAATCCGGGCACTTGGTTATCCAAAGTCTCATCGCCGTGTCTACCAATGGATGAATCAAAGGCGAAAGCAATCGGCCGGGCATGTAGCATCCTCTCCAGTGGACAACGCCCCTGTGCAAAAAGTTGAGTTTGGTAACCGGCTCCCATCTGTCAAGAAACTCGCCTGGCTGCTTATTCGCGATGTTGAAAGCTTATCAGAGAAAGAGCGAATGACGTTGCGGCAGATATGTCAGGATCCGACTATCGAGAAAGTCCATGCTCTTTCTCAAGAATTCGCTATGATGGTCCGCCAGGGAATTGCCGCGATGCTCGATCCTTGGCTGAGTGCTTGCCAAGATAGCGGCGTGACTAATCTCCAGACTTTCGCAGATGGTGTGAAACGGGATTACGATGCAATTCGAGGCGCGTTGGAAACCGTTTGGAGCAATGGCCAGACAGAGGGTCAAGTCAATCGGCTTAAGATGCTGAAGCGCCAAATGTATGGAAGAGCCGGCCTCGATCTATTGCGAACGCGAGTCCTCTATTCGTCGACCGAGCACTAAAGATGCGGAAGAGCCTAGAAATTGGACACGTGAATACCAGTTGCCCTTGTTTGGTGGCCTGGGACACTTTGAAGGGTGATCCCACGTGTCCCATTGGCTTCTACACTCGAAAGGCCTGATGATCCAAGAATCTGGACGTTGTTTATTGTGCTGTTGTATGCTCCTATTGATAAAATTCCTTGTTCCCAAGCGGTTACATTATTGGAATCGACGTATAGAGTGGATCCTTTTATTTGCGTGTTTTCGATGGCGAAGTGTTGTACCGCCGATAAATTCCCAACGTCCCATTCCATCTCGAGAGCAACTCCTCCCAGCTTCTTATGTGTTACAAGAGCTAAGTTAGAAACGTACAAACTATTGACATTATTTCCACTGAACCCTCCACCGACGAAGTGAAAACCACCATCTTCTGTGTCCCACTCAACAGCACTCAAGCCCGGGCCGTCACCCATAATTCGGCAAGGCACTCGACTGATCCGATGTCTTTGTGTTGTCAGATATCGACCGCGAGGGAAGTACAAAGTGCCACCGCCATTCCGCCTTAACATATCAATTGCGGTTTCGATCGCAGCTGTATTATCGTGACTTGAATCACCTTTTGCGTTAATCGGATTTTTCGTTACATCTACAACCATGATTACACTCCGTTGAATTGCGCCCAGCTATTTCTTGCAATGACTCTTACATTGAGTTAGACAGCCAACTCAATGTAACCTATTGTTGTACGAACCAACGACGGTAGAGCGAAATCAATGGGTTAAGCAACATTCTTTCTGTAAAAGTGTAATCCAGGCATTGCCCGAACATTAACAATCAAACATCATCGACAAGGCGGATGTAGGTCCGACCGGTC
>JBAPTW010000493.1:0-2596 GCA_049282355.1 Gammaproteobacteria bacterium
AGACTGAGTTATGGAAAGGGCTGCGCAGTATTGGCGTGGTGGAACGCGAATGTTGGGAAGGCACCTCTCGGAGCATTGAACAACGCCACTTCATCTGCTCGATTGCGGCCGATGTCCAAGTGTTTGCCCAAGCGGTTCGCGGACACTGGGGCATAGAAAATGGCCTGCACTGGCGGCTGGATGTCGTCTTTCGCGAAGACGAAAGCCGTATCCGCAAGGGCCATGCACCCGCGAACATGACCGCCATTCGGCACCTCTGTTTGAATCTGCTGCGCCAAGAGGCCTCCACCCTTAGCATCAAGAAAAAGCGACTGAAAGCCGCGTGGAATGACAGCTTTCGCTACAAGGTGCTGTTTGGTTGATGATTTAAATGCGTTTGCCCTGGGTGCCGTACCGGTCTGTTACCATCGTGAGGACTTTCTGCGGACTCCTCCGCAGTTCAGAGGTAGGCGCACAGCTTCCCAAGCTGTTGGGGTAGGTCGGGCGTTCTGGAGGGGTGGCGTGGAACCAGGCGGTTGACAGCGGTACCAGCCGATTTCACCTCTTACGACTTGATGCTGAACTCTACCGTTCCCGATGTAGGAACACCGTGGAGAGGTCCATTGTATCGAGGCGGGTGTAGTTCAATGGTAGAACCTCAGCTTCCCAAGCTGATGACGTGGGTTCGATTCCCATCACCCGCTTACCCTCCCATCAAGATTGCTTCCCGGAAGGGTTCCACCACGAAAAACCGGTAGCCACCTCTCAACACCCGCCGTTTCGGTGGCATCTGCCGGCATTATCGTTGTGTTCTCTTGGTATTTCGGGTCCCACAAGAAAATCCAGTGTTGCTGGTCGGTCGAGAATGAGATTCGTTCTTGTTTTACCCTCCTGTTGCCATTCGTTGCCGGATGAGCCGATGCTAGAGGATAAGGGGAGTCTTCGTCGGTTGAGAGACGACATTTCCTGAGTCAGATAAATAAAATTGTATGAGAAACCAAATGATTAAAAACAGAGTAACTAGAGAAAGCACGCGCCTCGCACAACCCCCCCCTCGAATGATTGTAAAAAATCCTTTTGCTATCTGGGGAATCTCAGTACAGGACAAAAAAGTGCAGCGTGCGCTCAAATGCTTTCCACTGGTCGCTCAGATTGAGGATGACATGGCGCAGGTGGTCAAAGCCATAGCGGAAGAGGGACTTGAGTCGACGCTGCAGCGTTTTTTTAAAGGGATAGGGCGCTGTTGGTGGAGCCACTCACCGGATTGATGGGCCCAAACAAAAGCGATAGCGAGCAACCCCACCATCTTGCTGACGCGATCGGGATCGGTGAGATGGGTGTCCTCGAAGCGAAAACCGCGGGTTTTCAGGCAACCGAAAAGGGTCTCTATTTCCCAGCGGCGAGCGTAATCTGCGAGGGCGCACTCGGGCGAATCGGAAGTCAGCACAATCAGGAATTCGTTGCCTTCAAGGCGCATCCCCACCACCGAGAGCGAGCAGCCCCAGACGCGACGCGGGCGCGGCAGGATACGGTACTCATGGACTGCAAGGTCACCAAAGTAGCGCCACGCGTTGAGGGGGATGCCGTTGAGGTTCGCAATACGGGTGTTGTCCTTCACTCGGATGCGAAAGCGGATGCCCCGCCCAGTGAGGTAGTCAAACCACTCTTGGCCGACAAATTCGCGGTCTGCGAGAAGCGCGGCAACCTTCTCGGCCGGGAACAGCGCGAGAAAGCGCTCCATCAGTTCAATGCGCTCGGCGGTATTGGAGTGGCCGGCTTTGCGCAGCAACGTCCAAAGCAGCGGAAAGGCAATGCCCTTGTACGCAATGCCCAGCAGCAGGATGTTGATGTTCAGGCGCCCAAACTTCCAATTGGTGCGGTCTATCGTCAGATACCACTTCTCGTCACGGAATCGGCAACAGGCGCGTGACCAGGCGCGCAATCACCGCCTGGTCGACAGCAAAACCGCGGAAGAAGCGCTGCAGGCGTTTGTAGTTGGAATCGACTTTGGCACGTCCGGAGAGCGCTGTGGCGAGCTGCGCCAAGTTCACCGTCTTGACCTTGAACAAGGCCAAGAGAAACTGGGCCAAGAATGTCAGGCGCGCCCCGTTCCAGTCGAGGTGCTCACGAAGCACGCCCTTCAACGCTTTCACGGCCTGAATCGAGGTCATCAATGGACTCCTATCACGTGGTTGTGTAAAGTCCTTGATGTTAACCAAATATCACTACACATCAACCCCTTGCAGGACGATGTCCTGTACTGAGCTGGGGAATATAAACCTTTCCAGGAACTAAGCGCTTCGGTTCCTGCTCGGGAGGACCTATAGGAGGGGGTTTCTGCAATATATTTCAGTTCCAAGCACACGCCACACGATGTGGGTTACCATGCGGCAACCATGTGGTTACCCTTTTTATGCACTGTGTCGTGTGTAACCTATTGATTTTAATAGATATATTCAGTTGGTTACCATGGTTACCGTCTCGTGACCACATCTTCTTACTATATGGCTACTATATATACCATTTACTATTATCTTATATTATATTAGAAGAAGGTAACCATGGTAACCAAATGGCTGAGAAGCCTTATTTTATAAGGCTTCTCGGTGGTTACCAC
>JBAPTW010000494.1:0-1740 GCA_049282355.1 Gammaproteobacteria bacterium
GCGGAACGCGCGCAAGCGGCGGCGGGTGGGTTGCCTGAGGCGGCACCGCAATTTGCAGCGGTCGAAGGGGTTGCCAATGCCGGGGTGCTGTTAGCCCTGGCGGCGATGCTCGGTGAGGGTCTGCTCAGCGTCGCGGAGCAGATCTATGCGCCGTTGAAAAAGGGCTTTTATGGTCTGCGCTCGATTCTGCTGTGTCTGGTGATGCTGGCATTATTACGGATCCAGAGCATTGAGCAATTGAGTGCCCACTCGCCAGGCGAGCTCGGCTTGCTGCTCGGTCTGGATCGGGTGCCCGAAGTCAAGACGCTACGGCGCAAGCTCGACGAGCTTGGCGCCCAGCAGAACGGGGCGCTATTCGCTGCAGCGCTCGCCGAGCGTTGGGCACGTGACGCGCCTGAGGAACTGGGGATGCTTTATGTGGACGGTCACGTCAACGTCTACACGGGGCGCAAGCATCCGGTGCCGAAGACCTTGGTGCAGAAACGGCGACAATGCCTGCCGGCCGCCACCGATACCTGGGTCCACAATGGGGCAAGCGAGCCGCTATTTTTCGTCACGAGCCCCACCAACGCTCACCTGCTCTCCCTGCTGGAGCAGCAGGTCATTCCCAAGGCGCGCGAGCAAATCCGCCAGATCACGGGGGAATCCCAGCGCTTGACGTTGGTTTTTGATCGCGAGGCCTGGAGTCCGCAGTCCTTCCGGCGCTGGCGTGACGAGGGAGTCGATGTCATCACGTATCGCAAAGGTCGGCAGACCCCTTGGCCGCAGAGCGACTATCGCACCGATACGCTGGCACGAGACGGCAGCGACATCAGCTACCAGCTGGCCGAGCGCAGCGTGCTCATTATCCAGAAAACCCGCCGCCAGCCCGCCTTCTGGATGCGGGAGATCCGCCGTCTGGGGAGCCGGGGACAGCAAACCGCCCTCTTGACCACGCGCCAGGATCTGCCCGCGGCGATCATTGCCGATCGCCTGTTTGCACGTTGGCGCCAAGAGAACTTTTTCAAGTACATGGAAGCGGAATTCAATCTCGACCAGCTGTGCACCTACGATACCGAGGCAGCCGATAGCGAACGCCGCGTTCCCAATCCCGAACGCCGCGCGATCGACAAGCAACTCAAGGCCACCAAGGCGCGGTTAGGAACTGTCCTAGCGGAACTGAGGACAGCTCAGAAAAACCCGGTGGCAGCCGACAAGCTCGCTGCCCAGCAACACGCGATGCAAACCCTTGAGACAGAGCTCGAGGGGCTCCTCGAAAAACGCCAGGCGATGCCAACCAAGGTGCCTTTGCACACCCTTCACGACATCGAGCGACTGGTTCATCATGAGATCGAACGAAAGACCATTACGCGACTGCTTAAGACGCTCGCCTATCGCAGCGAGAGCCGCCTTGCACGCCTTGTCGAGCCCTACTTTGCGCGCCGCGACGACGAAATACGTGCTTTCTTAAAGAGCCTCTTCCGCCTCAGCGGTGATATTATTCCTGATCACGAGCGCTGTGAACTGCATGTTCATCTCTATAGCCCCGCCAACCACCGTTCCCAGCGGGCGCTGGCCGCGCTTTGCGAGTACCTCAACCAGCAGCCGGTGCGTTATCCAGGTACCAACTTACGCGTGATTTATAAGACCATCGAGTCTCATTAACAATGCCGCGAGGTCAGGAGTTCTGCAATGTTATTCTTGAGATTGCCGAACACCGGCTCCACGATCCCCAGCCGCATGCTGTAGAGCATCCGCCCG
>JBAPTW010000495.1:0-2483 GCA_049282355.1 Gammaproteobacteria bacterium
TCATCGTGTAGCCTTTTGGCCGCAGCGCTGTTACTGACTTGCTGCACCCTAAAGCAAGAACGTCGCGACCAATAGACCCAGGGCGGCGCCGGCCGCATTTAGAACCACATCAATCAGAGTGCCGAACCGGCCTGGCACCTTAGCTTGGTACCACTCCATGACGGCCCCGAATACGACCGCGAGCATAAAGGCAATCAGGAAACGATGAGTTCTTGATTCAATACTATCGAGTGTCCATACCCATAGGAGCACCAACACGCCGTAAAGACCGACATGCAAGACCTTTTGCAGTACCTTTGGCGTCTCCGCAACCAGCCAGATGAATGCCGAATCACCGGGCTGGGGGCGGCCAGGAATGAGTGAAGCAACCGCCAACAGAGCCATGAAGCAAAGCGTCAAAACGATGCGGATTGTGGGCGAGAAGCTGAGCATAGAATATCCAAATACCGTTCAGCTAGCGCCGCTCAAGCCGCCCTCCCCAACAGCTGCGTCTACGCGCAGCCGAGCCCTTCCCTCTCCCACAGTATCTCGACGATACGCGCTGCCGCGCGCCCATCCCAAAGCTCGGGGCACCGGCCCTCTTTACCCTCACCCTGCAAAACGGCAAACGCCGCCTGCAAAATTCGCTCAGGATCACGCCCCACCACTACATTTGTCCCCTGGCTCACGGTCACCGGCCGCTCGGTATTGTCGCGCGCCGTGATGCAGGGCACCCCGAGCACGGTGGTCTCCTCCTGAATGCCCCCCGAATCCGTTATCACCAACCGCGCATTGTCCATGCATTCGAGGAAGTCAAGATAATCAAGAGGGGAAATCAACTGAAATCCTCCATAACGGGCAATCTGCGCATCTAAACCCGACGCACTGAGCTTTTGCCGCGTTCGAGGATGAACCGGAAACAAAACGGGTAACCGCTCTGAGAGCGTGCAAAGCGCTTCAATGAGCTTCGCGAGCACGCCAGGGTCATCGACATTCGCCGGACGGTGCAAGGTAACCAGTGCATACTGGCATGGCCTCAAGCCAAGCGTCTTCAAGACGGGCCGCAGACTCGCCCACTCACGGTGACCGAGTAGAGAATCAATCATGACGTTACCGACGAAATAGACCTTTTCCTCGCTGATGCCCTCACGCCTTAGGTTATCGCGCGCCGACGCTTCGGTAATAGAAAAATATTCCGAGATCTGGTCAGTTCTCACATTCCAACATTGCGCAGGCGAAAGCGTCTCCGCACAGCCTTCCGGATTAAATGCGGCAGCAGTAGGCGCAGGGGCATGCGCAGATAATGAGAGCGCACATACAGCAGCCAGCGAGCGGAGTCAGTTGCCCAATCGGCACAGCTCGGATGGGCCGGCTTCAACGCTCGCAGGAACAGCTGATCCCTCCATTGAGCCGCGAGGCGGGGCGGACTGTTAGTCGCCGCTTGGGAGCTGATAGTTGCAGGTATCGTTGTTCCTAGTAGTTTGCTTGTATACCGTAGGGCATAGTGAAGAGGCCGCGTGAGGCCGAGTTCCTGGGCCCTTTCGATCAGCTTGGACCAGAAACCAGTTTCGTGTTCGCTGAAGTGACGCAAAAGGGCGCTGAGATCCGTGAGGTCCCGCAGTCCCTGCTCGAATTCGCCATCGCTGTAGAACAGGTGAACAGCGCTGTGCAGCACCATATCGGCTGGTGCCAAGGTGTAAAGGCCCGGATGTTGCTGAAGCGGCCGCGCCCCTGCACGCAGTATGGCAGCTTGCGGATGCAGCGCACTTGTCAACGGTGTGATGGTGTGGTGGACGTCCAGCAAGGTTTTGCGGTAGCTATGTTGCATCGGCGGTAGCTCGTGCATCCATTCCCGAAAATAGCGCTGGTCGTAGCGGTCTAGGTGGGTGCTGATCCAGCCGGACTGGTGCAGCGCTTGCTCGGTGGCATTGAGACTCTCCCGCGGAACCAGAATATCGATGTCATAAAAAAGGCGCCCCCGTGCTGGGGGCAAATCCGCTAAGGTGTAGGCAGCTCCCTTAAGCAGGATGACTGGGACGTTTAGAGGAGAAAGCGCGTGAAGGATGCGGTTTACCTCCCAACGCACCGATGCCGCATGGCGCGAAGCGAGGCGCCGATCCGATAGCAGGTAGCCACGAGCGGCTTGCGGGACTGCGTTGAGAAGCCGGTGCTCTTCAAGGAGCACGCAAACCCGGCCCAGCACGTTGGCGCGCCTTCCTTGGCGTACCACTAGGTCCCAATCCCTTTCCTGAAGCGTCTGCACCCTGCCGGGTTGTCGAAGCACCTCAAGTAACAGACATGAGGAAGCCCTCATGGTGGCGAGCACTCCGCCACGGCGGGCGCCGCTCGAGAAAGTGTATTCAGAGCGTCAACCGCCCCGCCCAAGTTCCCGTACGCTAACTCAAAACAGTCACTGGCTTCGATGAGATCGGCTAACGTACGGAACGCTACGGTCCCCAGCCGGGAATAATTAAACGCATTCTGCGCGGCACGCATGAATGCAC
>JBAPTW010000496.1:0-3801 GCA_049282355.1 Gammaproteobacteria bacterium
ACCGAGCGCCGGCGTGTCTAGCGTAGCGACTACGCCAGCCGTTCCAGGCACATACTCCGCCTTAACCGGATATGGCACGCTGGCATTGAGCTCCTCCGAGTCATTCACCATTGCCGGGACCGGGACAGCCAAGGCCGGTTTGGCTGCGAGCAATCCCACCCTCGTGTCGCTAAGCAGCGCTGATGTTTCCACGGTGAGCGGTGCGAACGCCGCGATTAGCCTCGCGGATGGGGCGCTTGCGCAGATCGACTCCATCCGGGCCGATCTCGGTGCGGTGCAAAATCGTTTCGAGTCCACCATCTCGAACCTGGCCGCCAGTGCGGAGAACCTGTCGTCGGCCCGTTCCCGCATCCAGGATGCGGACTTTGCGGCGGAGACGGCGGCCCTGACCCGGGCGCAGATCCTGCAACAAGCGGGTGTGTCCATCTTGGCCCAGGCCAACGCGCTGCCGCAGAACGTTCTTGCCTTGCTGCAGTAACCCGCGCCCAAAGTACCCGGGGAAGCGCCCCGGGTACTTTGCCACGAACACGTGCGAGGGTAACAAGCCATGCCGAACAGTCCCATCGCAGCGCAATTTCCCGCTAATGCTCTGCCGAGAACGCAGCCGGCAGCGGCTTCGGTGGAGACTTCTGGCCGCAGCGAGCCGCGGCCTCAAACACCCCAAATGGCGGCATCACCGAAGCGATTCGCCGAACCGGGCACGCCGAACCGCAATGATCTCTCGACGACAGTGAAAAGTCTTAACGATCTCGCAGCACACCTTCGCCGCGAGCTGCGCTTTGACATCGACGAGGCGAGTGGGCGGACCATCATCAATGTGGTTGATGCCGACACCGACGAGCTCATTCGGCAGATCCCACCCGAGGAAATTGTTGCCTTAGCCGAGCACTTCGAGGACTTCCAGGGGGTCTTCTTGCAGGCGCAAGCGTAGGTCAACGCGTTTCGAGACCGAAGGAGCGAGCATGCCCGCCATTTCTGCAACTGGAGTCGGTTCGGGGTTAGATATCAACGATCTGGTGAGTCAGCTGGTGGCCACCGAACGCGAGCCCACCGAGAAGCGCCTGGATGTGCGCGAGGCCGAGTCCCAGGCAAAACTGTCTGCCTTCGGTGTCCTCAAAGGCGCCTTAGCCGATTTCCAGGATTCACTCAGTGCGCTCAAAGACCCTGATTCTTTTCAAAACCGCACGGCGACTTCCAGTGATGAGACGCTGTTTACCGCGACCACCTCAAGCGATGCGTTACTGGGGACATATCGCCTTGAGGTTACTCGGCTTGCCCAACATCACAAGCTACTTTCCGAGGGGTTCGCCGATACCCAGGTTGAGATTGGCACCGGCAGCTTGACCGTCAGCGTTGGTGAAAGCGCTTTCGAGGTGGCCATCGGCGAGGGTGAGAAGACGCTCGCCGGCATTCAACGGGCGATCAACGACGCTCCAGGCAATGACGGTGTTACCGCTTCGATTATCCAAGTGGACGGCCTGGCGGGAGAGCCGGTCGCCAAGCTGATGCTGAGCGCGGATGAAACCGGTAATGCCAATAAGCTCAGTGTCGCGGTGGTCGATGCTGATGGTAACTCTACCGATGTCCAGGGACTATCGAGGCTGCTCTTTGAACCAGCGGGTATTCAACACTTGTCCCAGGTCCAGCAGCCACCGGATGACGATCTGGATGCCCAGATAAAGCTTGACGGGCAGACCGTCAGCAGCGCCTCCAACACAGTGTCAGGGGTGATCCCCGGAGTTGACATCAACTTGCTGGCAGCTGCACCGGAGGAGGGCCGGATAGCACAGCTCGTCGTCGCCTTAGACGGCGCGGGCACGAAGCTGGCCATTGATGACTTTGTCAGCAATTTCAATGCGCTCGTCGACACGTTCAATGACCTTTCGAGTTACAACGCCGAAAGTGGTGAGACCGCCGTCTTGTTTGCTGATGCCACGTTGCGCGGTCTTAGTACCCACCTGAGAAGGGCGCTTAACGACTCTGCGCAGAGCGTGGCGAGTCGTCAGAATTCCCTGACCGCTATCGGCATTAGCACAGACAGGAGCGGAAAGCTGATCGTCGATGAAGAACAGCTCAGCGCTAGCCTCGAAACGAATCTTGCCGGGTTGGGCGCGCTGTTCACGGGAGAAAACGGAATTGCGGAGCGCCTTGATGGCGTAATCGCCGGCTATCTTGACACAGCGGGTGCCATCGATGTTCGAGTGGAGGGCCTGAACAGCCGTATCGAAGACATTGCGGCGCAGCGGGGGACGCTTGATAAGCGCTTGGAAGCGCTGGAACAGCGTTTGCGCGTTCAGTTTACCGCCATGGATGCGCTGGTGAGCCAATTGAATTCCACCGGCGATTATCTGACCGAACAGTTTCGCAGCTTGCAAGCCATGGTCGGCGGACGCAATCGTTGAGGGGTACCCTGAGGGGCCTGCTGTCATTTTTCGGCTATGGTCTTCGTTTCATCAGTGTCACCAGTCAGAGGGCAAAACCGCCCCCGGAATCTGCAGGCGGCCACTCTCCCTGCCACAAGGGTGTGTCCGGAATGGATGCCGGACCCAAGTCTACAAGGATGTATTCACGACGTCCCTTGAGGCAGGGAGAGTGGCCGCCACCTAGCCGAAGCGATGACCATGGCCCAATTTTCTTTGCCGGCAGACGCTTCTTCAGAAATTTCGCGCACGGCCGCCATGGCAGGATTGGTCATTCTTTGATCGGCCTCTAACACAACACAGATCTGACCTCGATCCCGGAGAGCAACGAACATGCATCATCAGGAAATTGGGCGCGCAATCAAACATTATCATCAGATTGACGAACGCTCGGGGGTCGAAAGCGCGAGCCCGCATCGGCTGATTCAGATGCTGTTGGCAGGAGCGCTTAGCCGAATCGCAACCGCGCAGAACCATATGAAGCGGCAGGAAATCGCCAAGAAGGGTGAGCAGATCAGCGCCGCCATCTCTATCATCGAGGGCTTGCGCGCAAGCTTGGATCTGGATCGGGGCGGGGAGATTGCGGCCAACCTGGAACAGCTGTATGACTATATGAGCCGAAGGCTGGTGCAAGCCAATGCGAGGAACGACTCGGCTATGCTCAGCGAAATCCAAGGGCTCCTGAGGGAGATAAGATCCGGCTGGGACGGCATCACCGCCACGTCTCAAGGCACGGCCGCGGCGACGACGAGAAGCGAGCTGAAATCCGCCAAATCTCCCCGTATTAATATCAGCACGTGAGTGGCCGGCGAGAAACGGAACCTCTTTGTCTTCCAGAAGTGCCCCTCAGGCTTGCAGAACAGGCGCTGTCGATGACAGAGGCTATCATCAAGGATGCTCGCGCCACTCTGAACGTGAATTCACCTATGGAAAGCATGGCTAGAATTTTTCGGCTTACCGAGAAAATGCTTCAAGCGGCGAAGTCGGGCGAGTGGGAAATGCTTGCTAACTTGCAACAAGAAAGAGAGCAGTTATTGCAGGGCACCGTAAATCTAGCCGAGATTCCAATGGCGCCAAAGCTGATGCTTTCCACGTTGCGCAAGGTTCTGTTACTTAACAAGGAGATCGTTTCGATTTCGGAGGCTGAGTGCCGACACCGGCAGACACAGCTTGAGGCCCTACACTGCAATCGGCGTGCCGCAAACTGCTATAAAAGGGAAGCCCGAGGGATGTAGGGAGCCTCGACACATGAGTCAGGATCTTCTGCAGCAGCAGCAACTTATTGCCGGCGTAACAGCTCGATTTTCAAGCCTACTGGAGACGGCAGTTACTGCACGCTCACCGATTTCATCGTTCCACATCCCAGGGCAATTAGTTTAAT
>JBAPTW010000497.1:0-6283 GCA_049282355.1 Gammaproteobacteria bacterium
CTATCAGCTGGCGCGGGCGTACGAAGAGAGCGGCCAGCCGACAAGGGCCATGACCCTTCTGACGGAGATGCCCGAGGCTCCGCCCAATGCCGAGGCAACGGTGGTTTATGCCGATGCGCAGTTTCGACGCGGCGAGCTGCTGTTCGCCGCGAAATCGTTTGCTGAAGCCGAGCAGGCCTATCGACGAGTGGCCGCGCTGGGGGAGCAAATCCCCGTTTACGTACAGTCCCTCTACAAGCTCGGTTGGAGTCTGTTCAAGCAGGGACGTTACGATGAGGCAGTGGAAGTTTTCTTCACGCTGCTGGATCACAGGCTCCCGCCAGGCACCGATGTCATGGCCCAGGTTTCCGCATTCTCGCGAGCCGAGCGGGAGCAAGCCTCCGATGTGTTTCGCGCCGTGGCACTGTGTTTTTCCCACTCGGGCGGGGTGAGCGCGCTCGCCGAGCACCTCGCCCAGCACAGAAACCGTCCCTACGAGGAGCAGCTCTACCGCAGCCTCGGCGAGCTGTATGTCACCGAGGAGCGCTACAGCGACGCGGCGCAGGCCTACCTCGCCCTGGCGCGGCAGTCGCCTTTGAGTGCCGCGACTCCCCCGCTCTACACCCAAGTGATCGGCATCTATGAGCAAGCGGGATTTACCGATCGGACAGTGGAAACCAAGGCCGAGTTCGCGCGCGCCTTCGCGCCGCACGCTGATTTCTGGCGTTATCACGACCCAAAGTCGATGCCAGAGGTCACGCAACGCGTAGAAGCCAGCATCGCGGAACTCGCCCAGCACTACCATGCCGCGGCTCGGCAGCAGGAAAGCGCCCACGACTACCGCGAGGCGGAGAAATGGTATCGCACCTATCTGCGCGCCTTCGGCGACTCGGAGCAGGCAGCGGCGATGAACTTTCGCCTGGCGGAACTGCTTTACGCCAATGGGCAGTACCCGCAGGCAGCCAGCGAATACGAACGCACGGCCTATGCTTATGGGCAAGACCCCCACTCTCGAAGCGCCGATGCCGGCTACCGCACCCTCCTTGCCCGAACTGAGCATGAGAAAACGCTGACGGGTCAGCGGCAGGTATCGTGGGCGCGGGACTCGGCTGACCGTGCCATTCGGTTTGTGGAGAGCTTCCCTGCCCATCCCCAAGCCGCTGCGGTGCTGGCAACGACCGGGGGGAAATTGCTGGATCATAACAAGCAGGCGAAGGCCATGCAGGTGAGCCAGCGCCTTCTCAACAAACAACCGCCGATCCCCCCTGCCCTTCGTCAACAGAGCGCCATCTTGCTTGCCCAAGCGCACTTCGAAAGCAATGATTACGCTGCCGCCGAACGCGGCTACGAGGTCGCCTTGAAGCTGGTGAAGACCGACGATCCGCGCCATGCGAGCCTGCGTGAGCGCTTAGCGGCATCGATTTATAGGCAGGGCCAAGACAGCCTAGCGAAGGGTAATGCAAGGCAGGCCGCTTCCCAGTTCCTGCGGGCCTCCCGTACGACCCGTGGTTCGCCGATCCAGCCCAAAGCGCTCTATGACGCGGCGGCGGCGTTGTTGACGCTGGAGAAATGGGCCGAAGCGGCGGCGCTGCTGGAGCGATTTCAGAAGGGCTATCCGGAGCACCCCCTGCAGCCGGAGGCGATGCAAAAGCTCGCCTTTGCCTATCAGAAGAGCGGCCGCACCGCCGAGGCGGCCGATGAGTACCGGCGCTTGGGTCAGCGTGGACAGGCAGCGGCGGTGCGCCGCGCCGCCCTCCTGCAAGCCGCAGATCTCTACCGGCAAGCGGGCGCGACGGACGATGCCGTCGCTGCCCTCGAGCTTTATCTCGATCGCTTTCCGCGCTCGGTTTCCGCCGCCATCGCCGTGCGCCAGCAGCTGGCTGAGCTGGCGCAGGCCGAGAGCGATGAAGAGCGACGCCGCTACTGGCTGGAGCAAATCATCGAGGCGGACCGAAGAATCACCGGTGCCGCGCGCAATCGGCAAACGCGGGAGCCGGCGGCGCGAGCAGCGCTTCAATTGGCGGAGAATTCGGTGGCCGCATTTCACCGGGTGCGCCTCGTCGAGCCGCTGGAAAGCAGCCTGCCGCGCAAGCTCAAAGCGATGAAAGGGGCGTTGAAGGCGCTCGAACAGGCGGCCGAATACGGCGTATCTCCCGTAGCGACCGCCGCCACCTATCAAATTGCCCAGATCTATCAAGCGCTTAGCCGCGAGCTACTCGCCTCCGCACGACCGCAGCACCTCAGCGGCGAGGCGCGGGCGCAATACGATCTCATGCTCGAGGAGCAGACCTTCCCGTTTGAGGAAAAGGCGATACACTTTCATGAGGCGAACGCGCGCAGACGCCGCGAGGGGCGAGATGATCCCTGGATAGCAAAGAGTCTCGACCGCCTCGCCGAGCTGGCGCCCGCCCGCTATGCCAAGTATACGAAGAAAGAATAAAGAATTATGAGCACTAAATAGGCGTTTTCACCGAACCACGGGTCATGAAGCGCATGCAATCCATGAAACGCCCTCGGGGGGTCGCCGCCGCCATCGCCGCGCTCAGTGTGCCGCTGCTGCTGTTGGCCGCGGATCTACGTTCGCAGGAATCATTGCAGCAGGACCCGATTTCCATTATGGGCAATCGCGGGCTGCCGAAGACGTTGTTTATCGCGCCCTGGAAGCGGCTCGGCTCCCCCCTTCAGGCCGGCGAGCTCACCCGCACCTTGGATCGAGAACCGGGAACCCTCGAGCGCGACGTGTTCCGCCGAGAGCTGGATCTGTACCGCGAGGGTTTTAACATTGATTAGGAACCAAAAGGGATTCGTGGCGAAAAGGCGGAATCGATTCTCGAAAAGTTGGCAGAAGTTGTCCAGCCGTCGCCTAAACGTTCGCGGCCGCGTTGACACTCCCGATTGGCGGCGGCGGTGGCTCCTAATTCGTTCGTAGGCTAACAACCAACCCGTGGACGTTTTCTATTCAGCCGTGACATTCTTTCAATCCGGTGGCATCGTCATGTACCCCATCGCCTTGCTACTGGCCATCGGCATTGCCATTGCCATCGAGCGTTACATCTATCTCAGCCTGGTTCGGGCAAGTAATCGTCGGGTGTGGAAACGCATTCTGCCGCTACTGGAGGTGGGCAAATTCGACCAAGCGCTGGAAACGGCCATCCGCTCGAAAGCGGCCATCAGCAACATCCTTGGTTACGGCTTGAATCGCGCCCGATCCCGGCGCAGTGGGGAGGACATTCAGCTGGCCATGGAGGAAGGTTTGCTGGAAATCGTGCCGCGGTTGGAAAAGCGCACCCATTACCTGGCCACCTTTGCCAACATCGCCACGCTGCTCGGTCTCCTCGGGACCATCATGGGCCTCATCGAAGCGTTTACCGCGGTGTCGGGCGCGGCGCCCGCCGCCAAAGCGGATCTGTTGTCGGCGAGTATCTCCGTGGCCATGAACACCACCGCCTTTGGGCTGATGGTGGCCATTCCCTTGCTTCTGGCCCATGCCGTGATGCAAACCAAGACCAGCGAGGTCGTCGACAGTCTGGAGATGGCGACCGTCAGACTGACTAATCTCATCACGGCGGGGTCAAACGAGGTAGCGGACGCGGCGTGAGGTATCGTTGGCAGCGAAACCGAAGACGCGAGGTGGCGCACTTGGACGTCACCGCGTTCCTCAGCCTGATGGTCATCCTCGTCCCGTTCTTGCTCATTACCGCCGTCTTCTCGCGAATCACCATTCTCGAGCTCTCCGGGCCAGCGCGAGATACCGGCGCTACCGGAGATGCCAATGCGTCTTTCAAAGGAGAGCTGTCGCGGCTCGAGATCATCGTGCGCAAGCATTTCATCGAGGTCCATGACAGCGAGCAAGGTCGGATCGCGCGCCTCGAGAATAACGCGACCGGTTACCGCCTAACGGCACTCGCCGAAGTTTTAAAGCAAGTCAAGGAGGGGGCTCCGGACAGGGCACAGGCCAACATTCTCTTCGAGCCGCAAACCTCCTACGACGTGGTGGTACAGGTAATGGATACCGCGCGGGTCAGGGTGGAAAATAAAGGTGGGATCGTGAGAACAGTGGAGCTGTTTCCGGAGATTGGGTTGGGAGATGCGCCTTAGAAGCCATTTTAAAACCGGCGCTCGCGACATTTTGCAACGGCTTGTTAGCGATCAGCCTCGCCGGGTATAAGATGACCACAGTCGCACGACGCACACGGCGGTTTGCACGCCGGCAAGAGAAGCTCAAGCGGCGGCCGCTGCTGAATCTGGTCGCGATGATGGACGTTTTCACCATCCTGGTGTTCTTTCTACTCGCCAATTATTCAGAAACGATGCTGGCACTTGAGCCCGACAAGGTCCGTCTACCGGAGTCGCTGGCGGCGCAAAAACCGAGGGAAGCCATGGTGGTGACGGTCACGCCGCAGGAGATTTACGTGCAGGGCGATCGCGTGGCAAGCGCCGACTCGGCTCTGGACTCCTCGGCGAGCGACATCGCGGCGCTGCGGGACGCGCTTCAAGAACGTCGCCTTGGCAAGTCGGCTTCTGCTTCGCAGGCCGCAGAGGAGGTCGTGCCGGAAGTCACCATCATGGGTGACAGAGCTATCCCTTTTAGCTTGCTCAAGAAAGTGATGATAACGTGCACCAAGGCCGGCTACGGGAACATCTCGCTTTCAGTGCTGCAACGAGCACTGCCGCCCGGATAACCGCTGGTGGGGCCCTATTACCTCGATCTCGCTTTGCCTTGGTCGGATCTTCAAGAAGACGACCGGCGTTTTCGACTGATCCTGATAGGGACCCTGGCCGCCTTTATCGCCATCGGAACCGCCGTCGCCAGTCTTTCGGTGCCACCGACGCAGGGAGTGGGTGACGAGGACCTGCCGCTACGCAGCGCCTACATTATTGACACGGCCGGTGGCGAAACGCCGGAAATCGAAAGCCTCGGTCCGCCCCTTACCCGCCCTGCCGGTGATAAGAAACCAGTGCCAGAGCCGCCGCGCCAGGTAGCGTCCCCGCCTGACGCTCAGGAGGCCGCGGCAACCGCACCGCAGCTAAAGCTACCTCGACCGGAGCCGGCCAAAACACGCGCGACGGCACGCCAAATGGCGGCGAACGCAGGGGTGCTCGCCTTTAGCGATGCGTTACGGGCTATGCGCGAAGCCGCGCCGAGGGTCACCACAGCGAGCGCGAGCCAAGGAAGCAGGGGCTCCGGGGACGAGGCAGAGGCGGATTCGAGGGGACGTTCCTCCGTCCTGCAGGCCGGCTTGTCCCAGGGCAGTGAGGGTATCGACGGTGATGTCTCGGGGCACGGCGAGGTCCTCGGTTCACCCGGGCTGCCTAGGCAAGCGGGGGGAGGCGCACGGGGAGTGGGGGGAACGGGAGTTGGCGGTGGCCTGCAAGGAAGTCTTGACGGGTCGGGAAGTCAGTCGCGAGGACAGGAGCAGGCCGGAAAGCAGCGGAAAATGGCGCGCAGCCAAGAAGAAATCCAAGAAATTCTGGACCGGAACAAGAGCCGCATGTATGCGCTCTACAACCGCGAGCTGCGGCGTAACCCGGCGCTGCAGGGTAAGGTTGTGGTGAGTATAACGATCGCACCTTCGGGGGTGGTCACCGCCTGCACCCTGGTGTATAGCGAGCTCGATGCGATGTCGCTCGAGCGCAAGTTAATGCGTCTTATCAAAGGCATCGACTTTGGCGACAAGCCGGGGGTTCCGGTGGTGACCACCCAAGTGCCCATCGAGTTTTTCCCCGCGTGAGCGCCGTCCGGAGCCGCGTCTGGCGGTGGTCGGCTTGGTGGTCGGGGCGCACACCTCAGTCTCAGGTTTCAGCCCGCAATGACGGGCGCGAACGACCACGTCACTGCGGCAAGGACTTCCCAATAGTGGGCCAAACGATGCGGCTAATCGCGTGGATTCTGATCATGCTCCCCCTTTACTCGCAGGCCACGGAGCCCGTTAGCCGCGAGCGCGAGTGGGAGCGATTGCTGGCCGCATCCGACCCCGCTGTGTTCACATCGGCCTCCCCTGATTTCCTGATGGCCTGGGGATCGCGGTACGAAAATGGCCTCCGTGTCGGCCGTGATTATGCCCGCGCGAGACAGCTTTACTGCGCCGCCGCCAGGCGCGGACACGGCCCTGCCCAGGTGCGACTGGCCTGGTTGTACGCGCACGGCCTCGGCACCCCGCGGGATCGAGAGCTGGCCGGGGCGTGGCTTCGCGTAGCCGCCGCCCAGGGCGAATTGGAGGCGAGAATGTTTTTGGCGCTCCTAGGCCACCCGCCCCGCAGAAAGGAGCCCCGATGCACCTATGCGCAACGAACCGAACAGTAC
>JBAPTW010000498.1:0-3560 GCA_049282355.1 Gammaproteobacteria bacterium
GGTTTGACGCGCGAGGGCATCGGCGTCGAGAGCCCGCGGTTTGGGTCGTGGCAGATGACTTGGCGCGGATCAAACCTTCGCGCCGTGCCCGCTCCGGAAAAGGCGCCGTCAGCGGCCAGATGGGCGCTTCAGGCCGACCCGGTGACTCACCCCGATGCCCAGGGGGCATTGCAGTTGGGTATCGAGCCGCGCTTTGGGGTCTACGCCGATCTGATGCTCGCGACCGAGCACGGAAGCGCCACTCAGCGGCTGCGCTGGATTGAGCCGGGGGTGTTCTTGATGGGCTCGCCGGAGAGCGAAGCGGGGCGGTACGAGGACGAAGGCCCGCCGCACGAGGTGGCGATCAGCCAAGGCTTTTGGCTGTTCGACACGCCGTGCACTCAGGCGCTGTGGGAGACGGTGATGGATGGCGAGAACCCGAGTGATTTCAAGAGTCCGGACCGGCCTGTCGAGCAGGTGAGCTGGGATGACGTTCAGGAGTTCTTAAAGCGCACCAATGCCCTCGTGCCGGGGCTTGATCTGGTGCTGCCGACGGAGGCGCAGTGGGAGTATGCCTGCCGCGCCGGCACCGAGACGGCGCTCTACACCGGAGACATGGAAATACTGGGCGAGTCCAATGCGCCTGCGCTGGATCCGATTGCTTGGTACGGTGGCAACAGCGGGGTCGATTTTGAGCTGGCGAATGGCGTACAGCGCACATGGCTTCGCGAGATGCAATATCCGGAAGGCCTGGCGGGGACGCACCCGGTCAAGCGTAAGCAGCCAAATTCCTGGGGGCTCTATGACATGCTGGGCAATGTCTGGGAGTGGTGTGCCGATGGGCGACGAACTTACACAGCCGACGGGATGACCGATCCGGTGGGCCCGACCGAGGCCGGCCTCTCCCGGGTGTTGCGTGGCGGCGCCTGGCTCTACGACGCGTGGCGCGTGCGTTCTGCGTTCCGCCTCCAGTCCCCCCCCGACTCCCGCAACTACAGCCTCGGCTTTCGCTGTGCCCGAGTTCAGGCAGATCGTGAGCGGCGAGCAAAGCGAGCCTGATGCTATTGCGATTTTTCACCGTCCCGATTTCCGATGGCGAGGAGGCAGCCGAGGCGGTCAACCGCTTTCTCGCCGACCATCGCATCGTCGCCATCGACCGGCAGTTTGTTCAGGACGGACCCAACAGTGCCTGGGCGCTTTGTGTCACCTACGTTCGCTCATCGAACCGCCCGCCCTCGGGCAAACGTGGCAAGGTTGATTACCGCGAGGTGCTGAGCGAGCCGGATTTCGCCGTCTTCGTCAAGTTGCGTGCGCTGCGCAAACTGCTGGCTGACAAGGAAGGCGTGCCGGCCTACGCCCTCTTTACCAACGAGCAGTTGGCCGAAATGGTGCAGCGCCGAGTCCGCACGGCAAGCGCGCTGCTTGAGATCGCCGGCGTCGGTGAAGCGCGTGCCGCGAAGTACGGCGAGGATTTTCTGGGGGTCCTGCGAGCCGAGGATGCCGTGCCCACTGAGAGCCGCGAAACCCCATGAAGCGCAGCGCTATTGGGATCGCCGACGTCGCCGACTGGCATAACCTCACGGCGGCGTTCTGGCGCGCAAGCCGGGGCAAGGCGGCGCGTGCCGATATCGCCGTGTTCCGTGCCGACCTGGAGCGCCAGTTGGCCAACCTGCGCCGCGATCTCCTTGACGCTGCGGTGCGGCTGGGCGAGATGCGGGCTTTTCGCATCCATGACCCGAAACCGCGGCTGATCCACGCACCGAGCTTCCGCGAGCGGGTGCTCCATCATGCGCTGATGGCACACGTCGGTCCGGTGCTCGATCGCGCGCTGGTGTTTGACACCTATGCCTGCCGGGTGGGCAAGGGCACCCTCGCTGCGGTGCGCCGCAGCCAGCAGCACACCCGCCGATTTCCCTGGTATGCCAAGATCGACATCCGTGCCTATTTTGCGAGCATCGATCATCGCGTGTTGCACGCCCTGCTGCGCCGACGCTTTAAGGACCCGGCGTTGCTTGATCTGATGGCTCGCATCATCGGTGCTCATCACGACGGGCCGGCCAAGGGGCTGCCGATCGGCGCCCTCACCTCCCAGCATTTCGCCAACTATTATCTCTCGGATCTCGACCGGCTGCTGCTGGAGCGCTGTCCCGTCGAAGGCATGGTTCGCTACATGGACGACGTGATCTGGTGGGCCAGCAGCCGCGATGCGGTGCGCGAGACGGCGTGTATTGCGCGTGCGTTTCTGGCTGAAACGTTGCTGCTGGAGGTGAAGGCGCCGGTGTCGATCGGCCGCAGCGCGGGCGGGGTTTCCTTCTGTGGCTTTCGCATCCTGCCGAGCGCGCTCCTGCTGTCGCGTCGTCGAAAGCGGCGTTACGCGGCGTGTCGAAAAAAGTGGGAGCACGCATTTGCCGCGGGCCGAATCGATGCACCGATGCTGCAGGCGGGCTATGCTTCGGCGCTCGCAATCACCGCGCACGCTGCGGCTGCGAGCTGGCGCCGCGAGCAACTGCGCCGCACGCCGGTTGCGACGTGCTGTGAGAGCGTGTAGGGTGCTCCAAGGGTGTTGGTCGCAAAGCCGGCCTCAACCGGGTGTTGCGTGGCGGCGCCTGGAACAACAACGCGCAGAACGTGCGCTGCGCGTACCGCAACGCGAACGATCCGGGCAACCGCAACAACAACATCGGCTTTCGCTGTGCCCGAGCTCACGACCGGACTGGAGGGTCCGCTCCTGAACAGACCAGCATCCGGGCCATCAACGCTGCGATGGCAAAACAAAAGGGTCGCCGGCGTGTCAGTAGGCTTCAGGTGGATGCCAGCCGAACGCTCGCCGGTTGACCGGCTGGCGAAAAGGAGGCTGACCGATTGCGCCGCTTGACACCAACAGGCACCCCGACGCTCGTTCCACACTTTCCGCATTGACCAAGCTCTCCGAGCGGTTTCCGCAGCCGTTTCCACCGCCTTTTGCCAGCGCCTGGGGCGATGATGTTTACGGATTGTGGGCCGACCTGGAGCTGCCCTCGGGGGGCAGCGAACTCGTTACTCAGCGGCTGCGCTGGATTGAGCCGGGGGTGTTCTTGATGGGCTCGCCGGAGAGCGAAGCGGGGCGGTACGAGAACGAAGGCCCGCAGCACGAAGTGACGATCAGCCACGGCTTTTGGCTGTTCGATACGCCGTGCACGCAGGCGCTGTGGGAAACGGTGATGGATGGCGAGAACCCGAGTTCTTTCAAGAGCCCGGACCGGCCCGTCGAGCGGGTGAGCTGGGATGACGTTCAGCAATTCTTAAAGCGCATCAATGCCCTCGTGCCGGGGCTTGAGCTGGTGCTGCCGACCGAGGCGCAGTGGGAGTATGCCTGCCGCGCCGGCACCACCACGCCCTTTAGCTTCGGCGGGAATATCACCCCGGAGCAAGTCAATTACAACGGCAACTATCCCTATTCGGATGGCGAGAGAGGCGTGTACCGACAAAAGACAGTTCCGGTTGCCAGTCTGCCGGCCAATCCGTGGGGGCTTTACGAGATGCACGGCAATGTCTGGGAGTGGTGCGCCGATGGGCACCGAACTTACACAGCCGACGGCGTC
>JBAPTW010000499.1:0-2480 GCA_049282355.1 Gammaproteobacteria bacterium
CTGCATTGATCCCGCGGCGGGTACGCCGGTATCATCTCGATCTGCGACCTGCCCCGATAGCTCAGTCGGATAGAGCGTCCCCCTCCTAAGGGGAAGGCCGGGGGTTCGAATCCTCCTCGGGGCGCCAGGTTTCTCAAGGACTTAGGTAGAAGTCGGGTAACAGATCAATAAGTCCGGGTAATCATAATTTGGCCATGGTCATCGTTTCGACCGGGCTGCCAGTCAATCGCCTTGCTGCAAGGGACGTCGTGAATACATCCTTGTAGACTTGAGTCCAGCATCCCTGCTGGACACACCCTTGCGGCAAGGCGATTGGCTGCCTACAGATTCTGGGCACGGTTTTACCCTCTGAATGGTGATGCTGACGAAACGATGACCATGGCCCATAATTTCAACAAGCTAGAACCCCATTCGCGGCCGTACGGCAAGAGTCCTCGGCCAGGAGGCTCTTGCCCATAGGGGGTTCAACGACGCATTGCTATCACGTCGAGATACTCGGCTACCAGTTCAACTGAACCGTCACGGGCCCTGTTATGGGCGGAGAAAACGGCGGCGGTGCCAGACCTGGAGGGGGTGGAACGTGGTCAGCAATCCGTTTGAACATCTGCCCGACCATGCCGGTCGGCGTCCAACAAGCATTCTCCGACGGCGATGTTCCAGCCCGTCAAGATCTCCCGGGCGCCGGGTTCCATGTAGGTAGCAAGAGGTGTGGATGGGTGATCTGTCGCTAGGCGAAGCGAAGGCCGATGGCCGGCTGAAGCTCGTGGGACCTTCAAATTTGCTTCGCCACCTCAAGTCCTGGTTTCCGCTGCACCGCTACGCGGATATTCGGCCGCAGCAGCCCAACGTATAATCCGCCCATAGGGTGCGAGTCAAACCAACATAAAGGTGTCGCGGGGACGCACTCCTCATTTCTTGCCTTGGTCTCAAGCCATCATCAGGCGTGTGAAAAATTGACCTATGGTATTCTTCCGTCCAGTCCTGTTCATCCAGGCGTTTGTGCTGCTCGTCATGGCGGCCATGACGGTGCCTCCGGCGTTAATCGCTGTGTGGTGGGACAATGCCACCGCCGTGCGGGCATTCCTGTGGACCGGGGGAACTTGCCTGCTGTTCGCTTTGCCAGCGTTTGTCGTTAGACGTGCACAACCCCTGTGGCTCTCCAGCCGCCAAATGTATTTGGTGACCACGGTGAGTTGGTTCGTCGTGAGTGTGGCAGGCTCTGTCCCGTTGTATCTGTTGCTGCCCGGCATCAGCTTTACGGATGCGCTATTTGAATCTGTCTCCGGCGTAACCACGACTGGATCTACAGTTCTCGTCGGCTTGGACACGATGGCCCGCAGCATCCTGCTCTGGCGAGGCCTGCTACAGTGGCTGGGGGGAATTGGGATTATCGTCCTGGCAATTGCGATTCTGCCTTACCTGCGTATAGGCGGAATGAGATTATTCCAAACTGAATCCTCTGACTGGTCGGAAAAGCGATTGCCGCGAACCCATAACCTGATCTGGGCAATCGGTGTCGTTTACCTCGGGATTTCCTGCATCACAGCTTTAAGTTATTGGCTCGCTGGGATGGGCATCTTCGACGCCATCGTGCATTCGATGACGACTGTCTCGACCGGCGGCTACGCCAACTACGACGCGTCTCTGGGGCATTTCAATGACAACCCGCTCATACTTTGGTTGAGCAGCCTGTTCATGCTTTTAAGCGCACTGCCTTTCCTGTTATATGTCAACTTGCTTCACGGTCAAGTCACGCGGCTCGTCAGTGATCATCAGGTACGAGGATTTTTAATTTTTGGGGTGATGGTGGCCGTCGTGCTCAGCCTGGAACGCAGCATCGCAGAGCACGAATCGGTGTTCGACGCGTTGACTCATTCGACGTTTAACGTGATCTCCGTGATTACCACAACCGGCTATGCCTCGGAAGACTACACGACCTGGGGTAACTTCGCGATTACCGTCTTCTTTTATCTCACGTTCGTCGGCGGCTGTTCAGGATCCACGGCGGGGGCCATAAAGATCTTTCGCTTTCAGATTGGCCTCATGATGCTACGCAACCAACTGCGACAGATGCGCCATGTTCACGGCGTGTTTACCAATTTTTATAATGGCCGGTATGTGACCGATGATATCGTTCGGTCGGTAATCGCGTTTTCCTTCTATTTTGCGCTGACAGTTGCAGTCCTTGCATTGAGTCTATCCATGTGTGGGCTTGACTTTGTCACCAGTGTGAGCGCGGCGGCGACCGCCGTAGCCAATGTTGGACCAGGTCTCGGTGACATCATTGGGCCTGCCGGAAACTTTTCCAGCCTTCCTGATGCCGCAAAGTGGTCGCTTACCCTGGGAATGCTTTTAGGTCGCCTTGAAATCATGACCGTGCTCATTCTGCTGACTCCGGCGTTCTGGAGAACTTAGGAAGCCTGAACAGAGCGTCACGAATGAAGTCCAATCGACGTGCGATCACGAGCTTCAGCGAGCAT
>JBAPTW010000500.1:0-2712 GCA_049282355.1 Gammaproteobacteria bacterium
GGTAGGCGACTGCATTCTCCTGCGCCGGCGTGGTGAGGCGATTCATCGCCAAGGCACGCTCCGCCCTCGACAACAGTTCCCCTATTGCAGGATTATTCTCTTGAACTCCAACCGCTTGCACGATTGGGACGCCGTGTCCGACCTCCAGAACCATCGTCACTAAGATGGCGATTAGGCCCTGCCGCCATACCTGGACCGCCATTTGCTTTAAGTACGTTACTTCGGGTGTCATGGTGTCGTTCCTCTTCCTGCAATCTGGGAAAACCGCTCGAGTGAGGACGTTACAGCGACGACGATATTTTAAGGTAAAGCCTCATACTAAGTGAGCTGCCTTCTGAATATTGCTTGCGAGCCAGGCGGCGACCAGTTCGACGTGTCTCGCCGTAGGCCTATGACGAGGAAACATCTATCGTGCCAATCTGAATCCCTTCAGGAGCATTTTCGAAAACATGCGACCTTCGACTGCAGAAACTGTCAATCGCCCCGCCAATGCTCGGCAATAGATAACAATGAGTGATTCGGATAGCAAAGACGATTCTCGACAAACAGCCCAGTGTATTAAAAAGTCGTGATCGCGCAGACACACAGAGTGCAGTAAGGTTGGAACACTGTCTAGCGACGCTGTTCTGAGATACGAGCCATAGCCTAGTAGAAGGCACGCATCCACCGGTGCTTACCCTCGAGGTAGCCGCCTGCGCTCCGTGAGCGGAGGCACACGAAAAATTAGGCAGCCCGTGCCCCGGAACTTCCGTCTGCCGGATTTCTGCGCAGAGCTCTACTCGAGAGCAATCTCTAGGGAACAGTCGATAAAGGACCCGTGTCTCGCCAATGCGAGTATGCCTTTAGCGTTGTATACTGAGATCAGTACCGCAGGTAGGGTCTTTCTAGCGCAGTACTTCTTGGACACACAACAAACGAATTTCCTTTCCTGCTGCTGAATTGCTACGCCTATTGACAAAGGCTGCGCATGAGTGGTTTAAATATCTCCTCATCAGTCTTGGCTAGCTTTGCGCGGTGCCTAAAAAAGCAGGTAACCGTGGATTTTCACTTCAATTTACCACGTGATTCGGAAAAAGTATTGTACTCCTAAATAATGGTTGAACTTTGACGTAATATCACTCTACTTTCGCAGGACGGTCACACATGAACGGAAGTAAAAACAAAGCCCGCTTGGTTCTCATGCCCTGTCTGTTCGGCTCAACGTACGTTACTGCTGTAGAGGTTAACCTACAGCCCAGACTCAACACCGGACCGATGTACTATGAGTTCGAACAAGAAGCGCAGTTCAAATTCATCGTCCCTGATCCGGAAAATAATCCAACAGGGGTAGTTGCCTTCGGACCATCGTCTAAAGTCTCCTTCAGCGATGTGATGCCGTTCGTTGGGGGCGGGGCGACCCTATTTATCGAGCGGTTCTTCATTGACGCCTATGCGCAGGCGGCTTTTGATGGCGAAGATCAAGATACATTGCAACGAGTGCCATCAATTTTCAATAATGATTTTGAGAATCGGCAAATCAGTAGAAAGTGGGATCGCCAAGAATACTCCTTTTCCGCCGGTTATGCACTGACAGATAGCTTCGCGTTGTTTGCCGGTTATCGGTTCTCGCGAACTGACTTTGAAGATCGAACTACTGTTTTTGATATTGGCAGTCAAGAAACCAGTGTCGAGGACATCAGTTTGGACTATGAACAGGACGGACCATTCATAGGTGGCTCCTATCAAGTCCCTGTAAATCAGGGCAAATATCTCGACGGCTCCATAGGGCTCAACCTCGGCATCGCATTTGTCGATGGAAAGATAAAGCAAACCCTTAACGGCGAGGGGCTCGAGGATATTACGGGCGATACTGTGGGCGTCACGCTTGGTCTTGCGTGGAAAGGCCGAATTACAAACAGGTGGAGTTATTTAATCGGCGTGGACGGTTACCGATTTGAATTCGAAGCTGACCAAACGGTGAGCGACCCTGGTGATATCCAGGGAGCTGATTTTTCAGAGACTGTGGTTAGGGGTACCTTTGGATTATCTTATTTGTTCTGATAGCTGGCGCAGCACCGAGTGCTAGAGTTATTGAGAGAATTTTGGTGTGCGTCTCGTCTTTCGGCAACGGTAGATAGGAAGGCGTGTAGTGCTCCTCTGAAATCAAACCACTAACCATTGTTGTTCGCACCGATATTGCCGAGAAATGTGGTAGTTCGGCGCCTATTTTGAGGGGCTCGTTGTCGGACTAACGGATCTACGTGGTGATCGGTCGCGTAGCGCGTGAAGGAGACAAAGCGGTGCGGCAGCAGCATGCGGACTTACTACGGACTTCCCCATATTAGGCTCACAACTACCCCAGCTGTTGTGGCCTATGTTAAATCGGGTTGGTCCAAGTGAGAGAGCCGACCAGGCGGGTATGGGCGACCCAAGGCTTAAGTGATCGCAATAGCCGTCATCGTCTTCCTCATCCATTGTCCTTCCCACTCTTGCCACGGGTCGTATTATCCCTTAAGGAAGCTCTGATCAATTCACGGTAACTGGCGTTATTGGCTGAAACATGCTCATGAATCAAGCGCCCTGTTCAAAAATTGTCGTCATTTGCCAGGATTTTGCGGTGTTCTTGCCCGTTTTTTCCGATCTTGCCGTCCATCGGCGGATTTCGGGCGCACCTTCCCTACGTCGGTCGCAACAATCGTCGTCGTGCCATGTACAGATTCACCCGGCCGCAGG
>JBAPTW010000501.1:0-5315 GCA_049282355.1 Gammaproteobacteria bacterium
TATCAATTTCTATTACTCGGCGGTGTAGTCGTGCTCCTCGCCTATACGAGCACTTATTTACTGGCCGTTAGTCCGATGCTCATTCGCGTGATTGGGCCCTTGTTCGGCAGTTGATTTTTTGCTTTAGTGGCCGAGAGTTGCTCGGCTCGAGTGGCCACTCGATGCTGCGTTAGCCGCGGAAGCTGCTGTGGCAGCCGATAAGCAGGCTCGATGAGGGGCAGTGTGCTTGGCACTAGCAGGCGAAAGAGCTGGACAGGGAGCGAGCTCGTGAACCCATAGTGAGCCGCATCGGGCCCCAGAACGTGCGCCGTGACGGTTCCATAGAAGCGCTCGCCAATGAAGTAGACAAAGGTTGCCGTGCGGTTAACTGCGCGCTCATCGATCAGCCGTCCGTGAGGCCCATAGACCTTGTGGCGGTGGTCTCCGGTGCCAGTCTTACCACCAATTACCAAGGCGGTGCCGTCAGCTCCTCGAAGCGTGTTTCGGGCGCGTTGCGCGGTCCCTTGAAGCACCGTTTCGGCCAATGCTTGGCGCACCACAGTGGCGATCTCGGAAGCCATCACCCGCTTACCTTTGGTGCCCGTGGCCACCATGGTGGTTTCGTAAGGCGTCCCCTCCGCAAACCGCAGCCGCACGATGCGCCGGGTTGGATAATGTACGCCATCGTTTAGCAGGATCCCCATGAGCTCGGCCAGCGCCGCGGGGCGATCGGCAGAGCTGCCAATGGCGGTGGCATAGGAGGGTACCAGCGAAGCGAAAGGATAGCTAAGAGCTTGCCACCGGCGATGAATCTCCAAAAACGCCTCGACCTCCAGTAGATCACGAATTCGCCGGTCCTGGGCGTTCTTATGGCGAGTCCTGAAAAGCCACTGGTAGACGGCGATGCGTTCTGCGCCGCTGGCCGCGATAACATCGGCAAGGCTCGCTTGCGGGTGCTTGGAAAGGTAACCTGCAAGCCACAGCTCCAAGGGATGTAATCGGCTCAGATAGCCTCGGTCGGCAAGGGTGTAACGCTGCGGTGCGTAGCGCTCGTAAAGTTCCAAGAGCGTCTGTGGTGACAGTGTGGAACCGGTCAGGTGATCGTCCATGGCCGCACCGAAGGCTGCTATTGACGCCTCGGGCTCCATATAGCGTAGGATTGTGGCAAGTCGGGATGGCGTCAGCCTGACTTGTTCAAGGAGGAGCTTGAGCGTTCCTGCGCTGTCTTGGCCCGCATACTTATCATAGAACCGTGCCAGAAAGAGGCGCCCCTCCCGATCGGCGGATCGCTCGAGGTAGCGCTGTCGTTGGGGATCTTGGGTATCTTCGAGAAGCTTGGCGGTGGAGCCAGGTATGCGGTACTGATAATAATGGACGATGTCGCGCATCATGCGAATGAACACTAGGTTGACCGAGTGGCGAAAGGCTTCCGCCACAGACAACACGCGATTGTCGTCCGCGTGGTTGAAGTTGCGAAACCGGTGGCGCCCGCCACCGGTATAAAACGCTTGCCCAGAGCTGGCGGAGTAGCGTCGTTCCATGGCTTTCTCAAGCAGTGCCTGGAGGCTCAGCGTCGGTTCAGACAAGAGCTGCTCGAGCACCCAGCGCGTGAGTTGGTCGGCCGGCTGCGCCTTAGCTTGTTGTAGTGCCGGCTGGGGCTGCCCAGCAAGACGCTGATAGATCGTCGTGATAATTTCGAGATAGGTGACCAGGGTGCGCAACTTGGCGGTTGAGCCCAAATCGAGCTTCACGCCGTCGTTGATGTCGAAGGGCTGGTCGAAGTTGTTGGTCTGAACACGCAACCAATTGACCCCTTTCCCTCGCTCGTACAGCGAAAAACTATAGATCACCTGGCGAGGATCGCCGCGATCAAGGAGCCGAAAAGCCTTCAGTCCGAAGGTGTCGATCACCGCCGGGTCGCTGAGGACCTGCAGCTGCGTGGTGGCTGCTTCCTGGGCGGCTTGATCGATGGAGCTTTCAACCGTCAGATCGAGCCGATCCAGGGTGTATAGATCCGCCACCTCAAGGAGACGAACCAATCGGGAGCGCACGATGTTGGCTGCCTTGCGCGGTGCAAAGGCAGTTTTCTGTGGCTCGATCGTGGGGTGGCGGAACTCGAGGCGGATCCTCGCCGCATCATCGCGCAATGCGTTGCTTATCACACCATCACGGGCAAGCAGTCTCAGGTATGCCTCGGTTTGGGCGGCAAGTTCCGTGCGCTTCTTTCCCAACAGCTCAAACGGACGGCGCAAGGCGAGCAGCAGGCTCAACGTTTGTTTGTAGGCCAGCGCTCGGGCGGTACGCACCTCTGGGGTTAACGCGGCGGGTGCGGAAGAGGTTAGGAGGCGGTTGACCTCATCAAAATCAGCGCCAAACCACGCCTGGAGCCCGGCGGCAAGACCGATTACTTCACCCTGTCCAGAAACAGCACCGAGCGGCAAGGCATTTAAGTAGTCCACCACAAGCTGCTGACGGATCGCCAGCGTTTCCTCACCGTCCAGGTACGCTCGCAGGCTCGCAGAGGCCATCTGCCGAAGTTTCTCCGCTACGGACCGTGTCACCCCCTGCGGGCTGTGCCGCAGCTTTTCGAGCTGGGTGGCCAACGTACTTGCTCCCGGACTCCTCTCATCGGACCCGAAGAGACGCCGTGGGTAGGTCAGGGCAGCCTTGGACAAGCGAACCCATTCGACTGCGGGATTGCGTTTGGGGTGTCGTGGATCGAGAAGTTCTCGATTCTCAACATACAGCAGGGTGGCTGCGATCAGCGATGGAATGGCATCGAAATTCGCGTACACCCTTTCGGGAAAGTGAGCCTGGAACAGGATGCGGTGCGCCCGGTCGAGGATGTGAAGGCCGGCTTGGGATTTTTCCTTGAAAGGGACATAAAGACCCCGGTCCGCGACGGCCGTGAGTGTCGGCTCCCAGTGGGCCTGCCGCTCAACTTGAAACGCGGCAGCTCGCAGTCGCGCTAAAAAGGACGGAAGGCGGCTGTAGCCCAACCGATTGTCGTGCGGCCCGGCTTCGGGGAAGCGGATAGCCTCATTAGGACCGGCTTGGACGCGGAAGGCTAGGTGGTCAGCGAACGCGGCGAGAACTTTGGCTTGAAGGTGCGAGGAGGACATCTCCCATGCTGCAATGCCAAAAAGCCCCGTACAAGCTAGAGCGAGCAGTGCAACGGGGCGTCGAAGGGGCGACCCTTGGACAGGACGCATGCGAAACGGGATATTCATCCATAACAAACCTGAAGATCTAATGGCTAATCCGCTATAGCGGCCGGGATAAGACGGAGATATAGCTCGAGCTTGCTTGGGTTAATGAGTCCCGGGCAGCCTTCAACAAAGGGGTCGTGCGCTGTGCGACGCCGGCAGTCAATGGGGGAGTGTGTGCGTTACCACTGGGCTATGACTTAATTGACTTTGGAGTCTGGGTATCTTCACTTGACCGTGTGACAGCTTGGGGTAATCTTGACGTCGTCAAACTCGAATGCCTCGGTTGGGGCGGCGTGTGAGCGCAGATGTTGCTGCTGCATTAAGCATCTAGTGAGCAGATGGATGCGCATGATGTGGGGGCGCGTTTCAACAAAAGGGGCGGGACCGTGGTTCGCTAGGCTGATAGCAGCGTCGAATGGACAAAGACATTATGAGCGATTGCTACGCCGATATGTTCCAGCACGCTAACGAGGCGATGTTTCTGGTCGATCCCGAGCGTGACCGCATCCTCGAGGCAAATGCCAAGGCGTGCCACCTCCTTGGGTATTCCCGGGAAGAGCTGGTGCGTATCCCGGTCTCGGCTGTTCATCCCGACGAGATGTCACAGCTGCTTGCCTTTGTGCGCTCCGAGTGCAGCCCGGGCTCGGGCTGGACCGATCAACTCACCTGCGTCGCCAAGAACGGCGTGAGGATTCCTGCCGAATTTTCGGGATCGATGCTCAAGCTCGACGATCGTCAATGCTTGGTGGTTATCGTGCGCGATGCGAGCCAAGGCCGGCGTATGGAAAGAGCTTGGCGCACGATCATCGAGGCAACCAGCGCAGTCACCGGTACCGATTTTTTGCGGGCTCTGGTGAAAAGCCTGGCGACCGCGCTCGATGTGCGCTACGCCTTTGTTTCCGAGCTGGCGAGCCCGACACGCATCCGCGCCCGGGCATTTTGGGCCAATGACCAGTTTCTGGAGGGGGTTGAGTACGATCTGGCCAATACCGCCTGTCAGCAGGTGTTGGCCGGTAACATGGTGCATTATCCGCAGAACGTGCAGAACCAGTTTCCAGGTAATCATGACCTGGCGGCACTGGAGGCGGTGAGTTACCTCGGCCTGCCGTTACGCGCGCTGGCCGGTGAGATGCTCGGCCATCTGGCCGTCATCGATGACAAGCCGATGCCGGTGGCGCCCCTTGACCTTTCTTTTTTTAAGCTCATCGCCGAACGGGCTCGCGCCGAGGTGGAACGGGAACGAGTGGCGATCGAACTGCTGGCGGCAAAGGAGACGGCGGAGAAGGCGAACAAGGCCAAGAGCGAGTTTCTCGCCAATATGAGCCACGAGCTGCGCACACCGCTCAATGGGATCTTGGGTTATGCACAGATCCTGATGCGTGCTGCGAACCTGGCTGGGGAGCAGCGGGACGCGGTGATGACGATTCACCATTGCGGGGAAAATCTGCTCACCCTCATCAACGACCTGTTGGATTTATCGAAAATCGAAGCGCGCAAGTTTGAGCTTACCGTTGACAGCTTCGATTTTCCTGGATTTTTGGAAGGCATCGCCAAGACCGTTCGCGTGCGCGCTGAGCAGAAAGGCCTGGATTTTTGCTACCAACCCCTCGGTGATTTACCCCGGGCGGTGCGCAGCCCAGGGCAATCGCGCTATGTGATCGCCGGGCTCGGATGGCCGAAGAGTAAACGCAATCGATAGTCGTCGTTGAGCGCGGCGCGGAGCTTCCGGCGGCGGATACTGTCGCGAGCTGGACCATTGTGGCGCAACACGTTGAGGGCCATACGGCGAATCAGGGCCAGGTTTTGCGCGCTGTGATCCTGGCGCGTTCGACAGCGATCTTCACCAAATTGGACGTCCAGCACCCAATGCTGCTGATTTTCGATGCCCCAATGACCGCGAACGGTGGCGGCGAACCGTTCCGGGTCTGGGAACGAGCACAGGAAATAGCGGCATTCTGTGCTGGTTTGGTCGCCGATGAGCCGGGTGGACTCGACGCGCCCCAGGGCCTGGAGCCCGGTCCAGTCCGGTTTGGCCTCCAGCCAGTCAATCTGCGCACTGAGCGCGTAGCGGCGAATCTCGACCCGCCCGTGGTCCTTTTCCACGGTTTCCTGGACCGCCAAGCGCCC
>JBAPTW010000502.1:0-9656 GCA_049282355.1 Gammaproteobacteria bacterium
GCTGTATTGGCCGTTACGGTTGCCTTTTAGCGCTTCTAGGCGGTTGCCGGGTAAGTCCAGATCGAGCAGTGAAGTCGCGGCGTCAAGCTGATCCAGCTTCAATTCCGCCTTGCGCCCGAAAGCGGCAAAGGCCTTCACCCGGATTCCCGCCGCAAACTCCCGTGTCCGCTTGTCCCTGAAGCTCACGATCATGCATGGTTTCAATCTAGGAGCCTTTATGCTTTACGTCAAGGATAAAGGTGAGCTTGTGCTTTCTACTCCCTTTTTCGGCGTTGGGCTTCTTGGGGATTCCGTCGTTCCGGGCTCCACAGCATCTGCTGGCGCTTCGCAAAGCGCTTGGTGAGCACGTAGTTCACCGTGGAGAAGTCCGAGAGCTGCACATGCTCAGGCGCGCCGGCAAAGCCGATACCGCCGATGTGTGAGACACCGTAGTCCTTAGTCCTTGCCATGAATGTGGAGCCGATTGAGGTGAGTATCGCTCCAGCCGATCGCGATCTGAAGCGTGTAGTGCAGATCGGCAAGGGTACTGTCGCTACGCACTACAAGCCGTCGCCAGACCATCGGGCTAATCCCACGAATCCAAACCTTCAGTTGGTAAAGGGTGGGGGGGTTGGCGAGATCCGACCTGGCGCCTCATCCGTGTGAGTCAATGCGATCGCCGTGGTGACATGCCGGATCCAGGTCCTGTCCAGCCAGCACGCTTGAGGCTATCGACCAACGTGCTGCGCGGGATGCCAAAGATGCGACAGACCGCCGCCTTACTGGTGCCATTTTCGAGGGCCGCGATCACGGACGCGAGTTTTTCAGCCTTCAGGGCCAACGGGCGACCACCGCATCGCCCCCGGCGCTTGGCCGCCGTGAGTCCGGCTCTGATCCGTTCTTGTGCCAGGGCACGCTCGTACTGGGCAAGCGCCCCAAAGAGATGAAAGAGCAGTTCGCCGTGCGCCGTGGTGGTGTCCATCTGCTCGGTGAGCGATCGGAAACCGACGCCTTTGTCCCTCAACCCGGTAACAATGGTGAGCAGGTGCGATAACGAGCGGCCCAGACGGTCGAGCTTCCAGACCACCAGACAGTCCCCCGGCCGAACGAAGTCGAGCACTTTCCCGAGCCCGGGTCGGTCATCCCGCGCACCACTGGCTTTATCTTCGAACAGATGTCGTTCATCGATGCCTGCCGCGAGCAGTGCATCGCGTTGCAACGCGGTGGTTTGACGGTCCGAGTCGGAGGAGACGCGCATGTAGCCGACCAGTATGTACGGGAAACCTTCACGAAAGGCTTCCCGCATAATATAGCCGCCCTCAGTCAATCCGACAGGGCTTTTCGTACACGGTTTCTGGGTAAAATCTGGGCGCTAAAAGGCATAGACTGGGTGGGAAGGAGGCCCGCCGGAAATCATGTGATTCCCGTTACCCTGCGACATGGCTCACGGCAACCGGATCGTCTTCTAACAAGGGACTCCCCCACTTTTGCATGCTCTCCTTCTTCGTAAGCTGCATCGGGGTCAGTGGGTGTTCTTGCCTGACTTTGGCGAAGTAGAGAGTAGGAGCGGCTTGACTTCGGCCCCTGAGCGAACCTTTTGGAGACCACTGACGATCACACGTTCGCCCTCCTTCAGTCCTTCGTGCACCACCCGATCGCCTTGGTAGCCAGAACCTATTTCAATCTTGCGTTTTTCCACCTTGTTGTCTTTTCCGACTAGGTAGACGAAACGGCCGTCCTGTGTTTCGAGTAAAGACGCTCTTGGGATCAGAAGTGCATCCGGGTGGTGGCCGACCGTCAATACGATGGGAACGTACTGGCCCGAGATGAGCGCGCGGTAATCCCTCGGTCCGCTCGGATTCGGCAACTCGGCCCGGGCTTGGAGCGTATCCGTGTCTGGGTCCACTTCCGCGCTGATGAAATCCAAATGTCCCAACTGCTGGAATGAACTGCCGTCACCGAGACGCGCCGACACCGCGAGTCCGGTCAGTCTCTCGGGCGCGAATCCCTGCGATTGCAGCCGCTGAATCGCCGCCAACTGACTCCGGCTGATGCTGAACATCACGTGAATGGGATTGGTTTGCACGAGCGTTGTCATGACCGTCTGTTCCTCGATCACTTGCGAGCCCTCGTGAACAAGCGTGTCTTGGATGTAGCCGTGAAATGGGGCGGTGACGTGGGCGTACTCGAGACTGAGCTTGGCGCTCTCGATGTTGGCCCTGTCTTTGGTCACGGCCGCTCGGGCCTCGTCGAGCTGCGCGTCTGCCTTCGCCTTGTCTTCGGTCGAAACCGCGCCCCTGGCGGCTAGTCTGTCGTAGCGTTTCGCCTCGGCGTGCCATAATTTCAGGCTGGCCTCATCCTGCGCCAGCTGGGCGGTTGCCGCAGCGAGCTGCGCCTGCAAGGGTCGGGGATCGATCACGTACAGAAGATCCCCCTCATCGACGTAGGTTCCCTCTGTAAACTTGCGTTCGACCAACTGACCGGAGACACGCGCAATGATCTTGACCGCGCGCACGGATGTCACGGTACCGGGAAATTCCATCAGAATGGGAATCGTCTCTCGGCGAACCTCGGCGACAGTGACTTCGGGCCGCCACGCGGCCTTGGGCGCCGCCGGTCCCTTCTCCGAACAAGCCGTTGCCGTCAGTAGCGCGAGCCCGAGTGCCAATGCCGAGCGGCTTCTGCATTGCAGTTTGTTGTCTGCACGACTCATGGCGTTATTCTCGTCCAGTCCCGGCCTCGCTGCCGGTCACTCGGGCCTCACTCCCGCGAATCCGTTCCTTGAGCCGTTCGGCGAGGCAGTAAAACGTTGGCACGAAGATGATGAGTACGGTGGCTAGCGCCAGTCCACCCACGACAGCCGTACCCAAGGACTGGCGCGCCCCGGCGCCCGCCCCGGATGCGACCACCAGAGGCAGCAAGCCGACGATGAAGGCGAGCGCGGTCATGAGTATTGGGCGCAAACGCATGCGCGCCGCTTCGGTCGCCGCGTCCACGATGTTCGCTCCACTGATTCGACGCTCTTTGGCGAATCCCACGATTAGGATCGCGTTCTTGGCGACCAGCCCGATGAGCATGATCAAGCCGATCTGCCCATAGACATCGAGATCCATGCCCCGCGCCATCAGAGCCCCTACCGCACCGAGAAGACCCAGCGGGACCGTAAGCAATATGACGACCGGCATCAACCAGCTTTCATACATGGCTGCCAGCACCAAGAAGACGAAGACCAGGGAAAGCGCGAACACCAGCGGTGCGAGATTCCCTACCTTTTTCTGTTGATACACGAGGTCGGTCCACTGATAGTGGAATCCTTCGGGTAGGTTCGCGGCCGCCACCTCTTCCATCGCGGCGATCGCTTGACCGGAGCCGTAACCGGGGGCCGTGGATCCGTTGACCTGTACCGAAGCGTACTCGTTGTAGTGAGCGATGTTGTAGGGTCCGACGATCGGACTGAGCTTCACGATGGCGCTCAGGGGTATCATCTGGCCGGCGCTGTTACGCACCTGCAACCGCAACAAATCTGCTTCACTGGTGCGCTGGCTCGCGTCGGCCTGCAGATAGACCCGGTAGAGGCGGCCGAACTTGTTGAACTGATTGACGTAAAGCGATCCCAGGTTGATCTGCAGCGTGTCGAAAATGTCGTCCAACGGAACGCCCCGGGTCTTGGCCTTGACGCGGTCCACCGCGATGAGTCGCTGTGGCACGTTGGGATCGAAAGTCGTGCTGACGTTCTTCAGCTCGGGGCGTTTCTGCGCGGCGTCGATGAAGGCATCGGTCACGGCGCCGAGTCGCTCCACACCGAGACCGTTCAAGTCTTGAATCTCGAAATTGAACCCACCGGTGGAACCCAAGCCGGGAACCGACGCGGCATTGAATACCCGGATTCGAGCCCCTGGAATTCCCGCGAGCTGCGTTTGGAGCCGCTGGATAATGGCGCCTATCTGGGTTTCCGGCGTTCTGCGTTGGTCCCAGGGTGCGAGTACCGGGATGGCGAAATTGGCGTAGGGCAACTCGATACCGGCCGTCAGATCGAATCCGGTGACTTCCACCACGTGCGCTATCCCCGGTGTGGCGGTCACAATGTCGTTGATTTGCCGCGCCACTTGGAGACTGCGCTCGGCCGTCGCCGCCGCTGGCAGCTGGGCGGCGATCAGCACATAGCCCTGATCCTCGGCCGGTACAAAAGCGGTGGGAACGACCTTGAACAGCGACCAGGTCAGCGCACAGAGTCCCCCGAAGACAATCAACACCACATACCAGTATCGTACCAGCAGGCCGACACTGGCAGCATAGGCGTTGGTTACCGTGTCGAACGTCTTGTTGAAGAGGCGAAAGAACGCTCCTTTGCCGGAAGCGCGTCCGGGGCGCAACAACACGGTGCAAAGCGCGGGACTCAGACTCAGCGAGACCAAGCCGGAAATCGCGACGGAGATGGCGATGGTGAGCGCGAACTGCTTGTAGAGCTGCCCGGTCATCCCCGGAATGAACGCGATCGGCACAAAGACCGCCAGCAGTACCAGGGTGGTAGCGATGACCGGGCCCCGGACTTCGGCCATCGCACGGGAAACCGCTCGACGGATATCCCTTGCACCGAGGGCCAAGTGCCGGTTAACGTTCTCCACCACCACGATGGCATCGTCCACCACCAGGGTAACGGCCACCACCAAGCCGAGCAGGGTGAGCATGTTGATGGAGAATCCAAGCAACAGCATGAAAGCCAATGCACCCGCCACCGACACGGGAATCGCGACCGTCGGAATCAGCGTGCCGCGCAAGTCCTGCAAGAAGACGAACACGACGAGCACCACCAAAGCCACCGTCTGCAGCAGGGTGATCAGCACCTCCCTGGTGGACGCCTTGATGAAGGCGGTCGTGTCGAAAAAGATGCTCCACTTCATGTCCTCAGGAAAGTGGGGCTCGAAATCACGCATCGCCGCGCGCACCGATCGTGCGATTTCCAGTGCATTGGCATTCGGTAATTGGTAGACGGCGATGTTCGCGGCCGGTTTTCCACTCACTCCCGTCGTGCCCGAATAGCTGTCCGCCCCCAGCTCCACACGGGCGATATCCCCGACTCTGACCGTGCTGCCGTCGGGGTTCGCTCGGATGACGATGTTCTCAAACTCCTCGACCGTCTTCAGACGCCCGTGGGTAACGAGTTGGTACTCGAAGGCGTGGTCCTGCGGAGCTGGCGCCGCCGCCAGCTTCCCGGCCGCCACCTGTTTATTCTGTTCCCGCACCGCGTTGGCCACATCGGTGCCGGTCAGTCCCAGGTTGCCGAGCTTGGCCGCGTCGAGCCAGATGCGCATTGCGTATTGGCGCAGCCCGAAGATGGTGACCGTGGCAACGCCCGGGATGCGCGCCAGCCGATCCGTGATATGGATGACGGCAAAGTTTTGCAGAAAGATCTGGTCGTGAGTTCCGCCGGGAGAGGTAAGGCTGACCACCAACACATTGTCGCTCGACTGCTTGGTGATGGTGACGCCCACCTGGGTGACATCGGAAGGTAACTGCGACAGGGCCTGATTGGCGCGAGTCAAGGCTTCCATCTGGGCGATGGACTGGTCGTAACCCACATCGAAGGTCATCTTGATGATCGAGTTGCCGTTATTGGTGCTGTTGGAGGACATGTAGATCATGCCCTCGGCGCCATTGAGCTGTTCCTCCAAGGGCGTAGTGACGGTATCGGCGACGACTTCGGCGCTGGCACCGATGTATTGCGTGGAAACCTCGACTTGCGGAGGGACTACCGGCGGATAGCGTGAGATCGGTAAGGTGAAAGCGCAGACAGTGCCGGCGAGCAACACAATTAGCGCGATCGCAGCCGCGAAGATTGGCCGCTGAATAAAGAAGTCCAAGCAGCAACTCTCCCGATCGATGCCGGAAACAGCGGTCCTGGCATTCGAGACGAGTATAGATACCTACTCGTACCGCTGCTAGTAGCGCAGGAGTAATAATCTAGAGACCTCGTGATTAGAAGCGCAATTCGTGACGATGGCGTTTGCGCGGCTACAGCTCATTACCGGCTTCCCGGCGATACCATCGCCTTCGGCGATCTGCCTGAACACATGGAGCTTTGAATCGAAGAAGGCCTTGTGATAGTCGCTGACCAGATCTTTCCAGACCTCTAGGCTCTTATCCGAGACGCCGCCTTCGACATCAGGTTCCTGATGGTTGATGTAGCGCTCTGCAAAGATGTCCTCGGCCCTATCTGAATTGTTGCTGACCCACATTTCAAGTGCGCGCCGGGACATCGCCTTATGATCGTCGCGTAACATCGTGATCTCCTCTCCAGGGCTCCCCACGCACGCCGGCTGATGGCTGCTGCGCCAGGATCCGCGGCATTTCACCCTGCAGGTGGTCGCCGCCCAAGACGAGCAAGCGGTTGAAGATTATCTTGCCGTCCACGGTCTGGCTGAGCGCGCTCGCTACTTCGCCTTTCGGCACCAAGGCGAACGGTGGTTTGCAGCGGTCTACGGCGTCTACGCCAGCCGGGCGAAAGCCGAAAAAGCGGCCAAAGTGCTCACTGGACGAATCAATGCATCCCCTTGGATTCGCCCACTTTCGGATGGGCATGAAGCGATCCGAGGCGGTGAGAGCAAGGGCTGACCCTGTTTTATGAGATCTACGAAGCCCGGTTGCCGGCGGGCGCGCCCGATGAAAAATCAAGGCTGTCCGCGCGAGCGGCCTGGTCTTTCAGTCGACAAGTTGCGCTTTGCGCAGCCGCGCCGCAAAGGCGGCCTTCTTTGCGTGCTCGCGGTAAAGGGCGTTTACCCGCTGCGAGAACTCGGTTCGGGTGCCCTGCCTATCGGCGAGATCACGCAGGTCTTGGAGCAGTGAGACGGCCTCGTCATAGGGTTTTGCTGTTCGCATGGCAATGAGCTGATCGACCTGGGTCCAGAGTTCTTGCTCCTTGCCAACGAGTGATTTCAGGTGCTTTTCGCGCTTTTCGGCCTGCTCTCGATCACGCTGGGCCTTCTCCCGCGCGCGTTGCTCAGCCTCCTCCTGCATTCTCGCCTCGGCGATCGCATCGGCTCTGGCAAGGAGCTCGGCGACGCTTCGCCGGTCGTTTCTACGATCTCGACCGCCTGGGTGCTCTACGCCCCGTATTTCGCCAAGGGCACGCTGTCTAAACGTGGCGACGGCATGGGGATCATGGCCTTCGAGCAAGCTCGTGAGAATAGCGTCCTTGTCCGCTGCGGGAAACTGGGCCAGCCAGCGTGCAATGTCTTGCCGCGACAAGCTCAAGGCCACATCCGGCTCACTTCGCTCAGCCGCTGCGGCGATGAGATTCTCGTCGATGCCGAGGAAATCCGCGAGGCTTTGAAGTGGTGCGCTTAGCTCTGACAATCCAGGCGGCACGGGCGGCTCCAAGCTCGTTTCTTCAAATTCGCTTTGCTGAGCGCCGAGCAACCATCCCAGGTAGAGGCAGCGCTGGTCGCCCTGCATCAGGTCTGCTCGCAACGGCAGCAGTGATCCCAGCCAGCCTTCGCCTTCAGCCCATTCGGGGTCTTCGCTATCGGAGCGGAAAGAGAGGATGACGTGGTCTTCGTGGGTGTGCAGCGACAGGGCCTCGTCGGCGTGGTATATCGACGCGGCATCGAGATCGAGTAGTTTTTTTGGTACACGAAACATGAACCAACGGCTACCCCAGTTGGCCAGATAGAGGAAGGCGTCGAAATACTTTTCGACCCATTTTTTCGGATTGCCCTTGAAGTCTCCGAAATTGTAGACGTTGACGAAGCTGCTCGGCGTGATCTGCGCGCGGGACGAGTAACGCCTGAGCTCGGCTACCTGCTCCTGCGTCAGCCGGCGATCCAGGGCCTGGAATTCATAGTATTGGTACTCACTCATAATGCACCTCCAAGCGGGTTATGCATGCAACGATTTTTACCTGCCGGGCCCGCAACGTTGCCCCGCGCTTGCGAGCCTTATTCTCCTACTCGTGGCACATTCTCGAAAGAAATCGCAACCTCAATCTGCCGAGTAGACAGGAACATGGCGATTGGTTCAGGCCGGGCTTTGAGGGCACCACTGACTAACTCCATGGGTTTGAATCCCAAATCGGAATAGAAAGCGACCGCATCCGGTTTCGCATCCACCACAATACCGATACAGCCGACGCGCTCGCGCATCTCCAGGGCAATTAGGAGCATCGCCCGCAGCAGTAGCTTGCCGACGCCGTGGCCTTGGAAACGCTCGTCGACCGCCAATTGGGCGACACGTAAGATGGGCAGAGGGTAGGATGGTAGACGCTTGCGCAGGCTTTTCGCCAGCTTCTCCGCTAACAGCTCGCCACTTGAAACCGTCACAAAGCCGGTGACTCGATGGCCTTGAACAGCGACATAGGTGGTGCCGATATGGTGACGAAATTGGTTCTGTCCCGCAAAGCGCTGAAAGAAACGATCCAGCTCGATATTCCCGCTACAAAACCGGGATCGGTCATCGAGCGGTTGCAGACGCCGTATGTGGATTTCCCGTTCCGCGTCATTCATGGAACAGCGCGCGAAGGGCTTCGGTCGGTTGGTCTTTCTGGGCAACGCGCTCGGCAATCTGGGCCATCGCCTCGTTGCTCAACACCAAACGCGAGGGGATGATGAGATCCTCGGGGATCTCACGCAGTGCTTGCAAGTGATGCCGCAACGCCTCTTCAATCAGGTAGGCCTTTTTGACACCGTGATTTTTCGCGTACGCCTCCACCTGGGCCTTGGTCTCTTCCGAGATGTAGGCGGAAATCTGAGTACTGGTGGACATATCAGCGTATCCTCTACATTTTGCTAGATTTATGTAGAAGATATCACGGAATCGGGGTGGCGGGTATCGACAAGAACCGTTGGGAGCTCTGCTCGCGAGTGCTGGCGCGATGAGACGTGGTGGGCGACCTTCGGAGCTGTGGTGAACTGATGCGGTGACTTCGTGTGTCGCCGCGGCTACGCCGCCTCTGAGGGGAGTCGTTCGAGTTCGTCCGGTTGTGACCAGCGCGCTATGCTGGAAAGCCCCTCGATCAGCCGAAAGTCCGCTTCGGCCCAGACATCTGCTGCGTCGTCGAAAAAAGAGACGAAGCGAAGCGTTTCTGGGCCTGCGCTAGGTGGTTCAGATCGTACCAGGCACAGCGAGCACGTGCTCAGTCACAGAGCGGGCCGCAGAACGGTTGCCCGTACTCAACACATAGATTAGGGAGCTTCGTGCCGCCGTGCGCACGTGGAAATCGATGTTCCAGCTACGCCCGGAACGCCCGACGAGCTTTTCAGAGCGGGCAAATTCGCAAAATTGAGCCCATAACCGCCACCGGATCAGAGATCGGCGCGGTAGAGCGGCATCCTATTCGTTAAGAACGCCATCTCTCGATTCCTCCAAGCTACATAGGGATTTAAAGGCTAGGCATGAATGGTCGATACGCGTGCGTACAGGATAACTCCAGTGGAGGGAAGGTTGTGGCACGACGCCGAGCAAGGACAACTCTGGCACGGAGTCAGGTAAATGGCGAGGGGCAGCGGACTCGAAGCCAGGGCAGGCAGTTTGATGCGCCGCGCTGTGTGCCGCCGTTGCTGGGAGAGCTGAGAGTCTCTGCACTTACCTAGCGGCTTGCCAATATGGACTCCCCTACCTGCGGCATAAACAGCCCGATCTCCCACGGCGACACCTTTTGCGCCGATGCTTTCCCAGTTCTCGCC
>JBAPTW010000503.1:0-6180 GCA_049282355.1 Gammaproteobacteria bacterium
GGGCGCTGGGCGAACCTGCGCGGGTGCGCGCCGAGACGTGGGTCTACCAGGGACAGGTCTATCGCGTACCCTATTTTCAGGTCGAGAATAGCAAGGTTTGGGGGGCAACGGCCATGGTGCTCTCCGAGTTCTTGTGCCTGCTCGAGACCCCGCCGGCACCCGGTCCCGAGTGGCCCCAACCCGGAGCTTCATCTTAGCTACAGGCATTGTTACAACAACTGCTCAAGGCGCATCGGTATCGAGGCCTTTCACCGGTTCAGGCCCAGCAGGCCGACCGTTGGCCGTCTGCCAATCGGCATCGCGGTGGGCGCCGAAAAAAACCTCGTCCTTTTGCATCTGCTCGCGCAGACGCGCACGGGCGCTCATCGAGATGGCGGCCCGAACCTCGAGGTCCTCCCGGAAATGTTGATAGAGCTCGGCCAATAATTTCTCATCGTGCGCCCGGAACTGGTGGGCCGCCTGCTTGGCTTGCCAGGCGGTAAATCCCAGCCTTATCAGCGCCCGCTCACCCAATCTGAGGGCGCCCTCAAAAGTTTCCCTTTCCACCTCCGCCGCCCCCTGGTCCTGCATTTGAAAAACGTGGGCTATATCCCAAGCGCGGCTCAGCAACAGTAAATTCGGGAAGTGCTCCCGCACCAGGCGCACGATGCGTAGCGCCTGCTCTCGGTCATCCACCGCCACCACCAGCACCCGCGCATGATCGGCACCGGCCGCGGACAACAAATCGAGACGTGTACCATCGCCGAAGAACACCTTGAAACCAAACTTGCGCACCATCTCGATATGCCCCGGATCGTGGTCAAGCACGGTGGTGCCGACGCCGTTTGCATGGAGCAATCGACCGACGATCTGCCCAAAACGGCCAAAGCCGGCAATGAGCACTGGATTGTGCTCGGGCTGAATCACTTCCATGGCCCGCGGCGTTGGCGCGGCAAAGCGCGGCTCGATGAAGCGCTGATTCAGCGACAGCAGCAGCGGCGTGGTCATCATCGACAGAGCGACCACACCCACCAACAGATCGCTTGCGGCGGGCAACATCGCACCGGAAGCCACCGCCACCGTGAACAGCACGAAGGCAAATTCTCCGCCTGGGGACAACACGATGGCGAAAAGCGCCTGCTGACTGAGAGGCAATCCAGACCAGCGCCCCAGTCCATAAAGAACCGCCGCCTTGATCGTCAGCAGCCCAAGCACCATCAGCAGCACCACACCGGGGCGCTGCCACAGCAGCCCAAAGTCGACGGACATTCCGACCGCGATAAAGAATAGGCCAAGCAGCAGGCCTTTGAACGGCTCGATGTCGGATTCCAAGGCATGACGGTACTCGGAGTCCGCAAGCAAAACTCCGGCGAGAAACGTCCCCAGCGCCATCGATAGACCGACCGCATCCATGAGCAGCGCGATGGACACCACCAGAAGCAGAGAAAAGGCGGTAAACAGCTCCCGCAGTCGGGTCGCGGCAATGATGCGAAACAGCGGGCGGGTGAGGAAACGTCCGCCGACAATGATGCCCCCGATAACCGCCGCCGCGGTAAAAAAGCTGATCCAATTGCTGTGCATCGCCGTCTGCGCATCCTTGCCGGCAAGCGCCGGGATAATCGCCAGCATGGGGATAACGGCGATGTCCTGAAACAACAATATCGAGAAACTCGCGCTGCCCGCCGCCGTCGGTAGCAGGTTTCGCTCGGTGAGTAACTGCAATCCAATGGCAGTCGAAGACAGTGCCAGCGCCATTCCCGCCATCAGCGCAGCTCGCCACTCAAAGCCCAGCAGCAAAGCCGCACCACCCAACGCGGCGGTCGTCCCCAGCACTTGCAGCCCACCCATGCCGAGAATCGGGTGGCGCATAGCCCAAAGCCGCTGTGGATTCAGCTCTAAGCCAATGAGGAACAACAGCAACACCACCCCAAACTCTGCAAAATGTAAGATATCCCGAGGATCGGCAATGAGCGCCAGTCCCCACGGCCCGATGACGACCCCTGCCAGAAGATACCCCAGCACCGAGCCGAGCCCCAACCGTTTGGAAAGCGGAACGGCAATGACGGCCGCCAGCAAAAAAACAAATACATTGAATAATGGCCCGTGGCCTTCCATTGGTTATTCCTAGTCCGCGCCAGTGGCTTTGCCGGGGTGATAATTCTCCAGCCATCGGCGAAATCGGCGCGCGTGGGCCGCGATCACCTCTTCGGGCAAATCGTGACCTCCTTGCAATACCAGGGGCGGGAGATAACGCATGCCGCAAAAATGAGCCATCTGCTCGAACGGTCGCAGGAACGCCTCCAGCGGATAACGGTGGATGCCTTCTGCCCGGTAAGCCTCCGGCAGCGCCCCGGTGCTGATGGCCAGCGCGAAATGCTTGCCCTGCAGTGCGCTGCCGCCTTCGCCGTAAGCAAAGCCCCGCGTGAGCACAACATCCTGCCAATGCTTGAAGATGGCCGGCGCACTGTACCAGTAAATGGGGTGTTGGAAGACAATGAATGCAGCCCGGCGCAGGAGCGCCCGCTCCTGCTCGATGTCGATGTAGAAATCCGGATAAGTCTCCAGCAGATCATGGAAGACCACCCGATCGAGACCACGGATCGCTTCTACCATGGCACGGTTGATCTTCGATCGATGGATCGCCAAGTGGGCAAAGAGTACCAGGATATCGGGGCTACCCGACACGATGACATCGCCTCACTCTAGCGGACCTTTGGGGCCGGACCGCGCTTACGCGAAAGATCAAGGATCTGTTGGTAGCGAAAGCAATCCGTGGTGTGATCATTGACCATGCCTACGGCCTGCATGAAGGCGTAACAAATGGTCGTGCCGACAAATTTAAAGCCGCGCCGGCGAAGATCCCGTGCCATAGCGTCGGAGGCTGGGGTCGAGGTGGGGACCTGCGCGGCGCGCGTCCAGGCATTTTGCGTCGGCTGGCCGCCGACAAACGCCCACAGGTATTGAGCAAAACCGCCCGGATGCTCAACCAACGCTACGAAACAACGTGCGTTGCTAATCGCCGCCGCAATCTTCAGGCGATTGCGAACGATGCCCGCATCGGCCAGCAGCTGCGCGATCTTCTTTTCGTCGTAATAGGCGATCCGATAGGCATCGAAGCCGTCGAAGGCCTGGCGATAGCCGGCGCGCTTTTTCAGGATAGTCGACCATGAAAGACCGGCCTGGGCACCCTCCAGCAGCAGCATTTCGAACAAATGGTTAGAGTCGTAGGAAGGCGTTCCCCACTCGTTATCGTGGTAGGCCACTTCCTCGGCGGACCCGTTCCGAGCCCATTGACAACGCTGTGGGGTGCTATTGATTGCTCTCGCCTGCCTGCGGTGTTACTTCTCGCCGCCCCGAAGCGCCTGCCCGGTCACCGTCACGGTCGTGCGCGTCCATTATAATAGCGATAAGCATTATTCGAGATCGGGCCCGCGAGCGGCGGAGTCGCAAGGCGACGAGCAACCGGAGTGTACAAGAGAGTACATGAGGAGTGCGAGCCGCCGCGCAACGCCGCTCAGGCAAGCGCAGTAGTTTTTAAAACAGTTTCTTAGAGGCCGCGACCGCTAAGCCACTCGATCCTCCGATGGACCGAGCACCCGCGCCATCAACAGGATATCCTGGTAGTCACCGTCGAGCTTTCGTGCTTTCTCTTTCAGACCCTCGCGCACGAAGCCAAATTGACCATAAAGCTTAATGGCTGGCTCATTATCAGCAAAGACAGCGAGCTCCAGTTTCTCCAAGGCCAGCCTTCTCGCTTGTCCAATACATTCGGCCATGAGCCGGCGTCCGATACCCTGGCGCCGATGATCGCTTACCACCCCCATGCCGAGTCTTCCCACGTGCCGAAACCCGCGTAGGCGACCCGGTACGATGTCACACCAACCGATGATGACGTCCGCATCAACCGCGATGACGTGGGGCCAACCGTTGGTGAGGATCTCGCGAAGGTAGTCTCTGGAATCTTCCAGGGAAAAACCTTCCACGCGTGCCAGAAAACGCTGTTCCCTACAGACCGCGTTGACGGCCTGGTTGAAGCCCCGGAGATCCCCTTCCTGAAGTGAGCGAAACTGAAGGCCGGGAGTCATTGTCCTCATAGCGGCGCCGGCCTGGTACGGCACGCGAAAGCGACGGATTGGCCTCGTGCCGTGGCTTTGGCTTTGGCTTTGGCTTTGGCTTTGGCTTTGGCTTTACACAGCTTGTCCGAGCTGCTTGGCGAGGTCACGCTCGCGCAGCTCGTGCGCCTGAATGCGCTTTGCCAGATCCGCCGCCTCTTGAGCAACCCCCGAAGTGCTCTCGGGATCGCCCAAACGAGCCCGCTCGAGCAAGCCGCGAACCGTCGAAAGAATGAAATTATGATCGTCGACCAGCTCGCGTAAAGCCTGGTGGTGCTCCGGATGGCGGGCTCCCAAATACTCGTAGAACCCGCCCGGATACTGCTCATGGGCAAAGTGACTCATCAGGGTCGAGTGAAGCTCGTTCAGAAGCAATTGTAGGCGGTCGATCGGGCAGGGTTCCTTAAGTCGATCCATCAATGCCACGATGTGCTGGTGCTCCTCCGATATGTCCGCCAATATATCTTTGAGGGGGGGGGGCGCTGCGGTTTCTGTAGTACTCATTCAAGGCTTCCCAGTTTGCGCTAAGGTATCGTGAGAAACTAGCCGCGAGGGAAAGGGATGTCAAGATAAGCGACAAGGCGCACCTTAGCGCCGAGACGCCGCCGCCTTGCCAAGGGGCCCAACACGTCCTTGACACGTTCTCGATAGCCGCCTTTTTGCAGCACACTTGCGGCTACGTTCGCTAGAAGAGCCACCTTTAGAAAGCGTGGTCCGGCATTGGTTACGACGTTTTCAGTAGACAATCCCGAGCGGCATCGCCAGCGCCCGTCGCTGAGCTAGGCAAGGAAATAGGTTGATGGCATCCTACCGGGAAGGACGGCGCGCACGAATGATGGGTGGCGCTAGGGCAAGACGTCACTTCGGGCCCTCCACGGGACGCGCCCCATACCCCACCAATTATTAAGGAGCAAGCATGCGAATAGGTGTGCTCAGGGAGATCAAGGACAACGAGTACCGCGTCGGTCTAGTGCCGTCCAGCGTGCATGAGCTTGTCCTCCACGGTCATCAGGTGGTGGTCGAGCAGACGGCCGGAGAGGGGGTTGGCTGTCCTGACGAGGCGTATCGGGCAGCGGGGGCCAGCATCGCTGCTACCGCGGAGGCCGTTTTCGAGCAGGCGGAGATGCTCGTCAAGGTAAAGGAGCCCCAGGCTAAAGAGCGTCAACACTTGCGACCAGGCCAGGTGCTGTTTACCTATCTCCATTTGGCGCCCGATCCACTGCAGACCAAAGAGTTAATCCAGAGTGGCGCAGTTTGCATCGGTTACGAGACGGTAACATCGCCTCGCGGGGGACTGCCGCTGCTGGCACCCATGTCCGAGGTCGCGGGCCGTATGGCCATTCAGGCGGGCGCCCATTGTCTGGAAGAAGCTCACGGCGGCATGGGCATTCTGCTGGGCGGTGTGCCCGGGGTAGAGCCCGCCAAGGTGGTCATTCTCGGTGCTGGGGTGGTCGGCACCAATGCGGCGGAAATTGCCCTGGGCTTCGGTGCCGACGTGGTCGTGCTGGATCGTTCAACCGAGGTGCTCGCTTCGCTCTGGCGACAATTTGGTGCGCGCCTGAAGACGGTTTTCTCCACCCGGCACGCAGTAGAGCAGCATCTGCTGAACGCCGATTTAGTGATCGGTGCCGTGCTCATTCCCGGTGCCGCCTCACCCAAGCTCGTGTCTGCGGAACTTATTCGCCGCATGAAGGCGGGTGCAGTCGTGGTTGACGTGTCAATCGATCAGGGCGGTTGCTTCGAGACCTCGCGACCCACCACTCATGCCTCACCCACCTATGTGGTGGACGGCGTGGTTCATTACTGCGTGGCCAATATGCCAGGCGGTGTGCCGCGCACCTCCACCGCGGCCCTGAATAACGCCACCCTTCCTCATGTCCTGACCTTGGCCAACAAGGGGTATCGGGCCGCCATGCTCGACGATCCCCACCTGCGGGCGGGATTGAACGTGTACCAGAGCGAGGTCACCTGCAAGGCCGTTGCCGATGCCCTCGGCTATCCCTATCGTGATCCCTTGGAAGTGTTGCAGCGCTGATGTCAGATGAGATCAATGGGGTCAGACTCGATTGAAATTCAATCGAGTCTGACC
>JBAPTW010000504.1:0-16519 GCA_049282355.1 Gammaproteobacteria bacterium
AGTCTGACCCCATTGATCCTTGATCTTCCTTTGTCAACGGACCCATTGTAAGGCGCACCGAGATGAGATGCTTGCATGATAAGCTAAAAGGTCTGCGTGATTGATCGGACGGGCGCCAATATCATCAAGGTAGCGGATCCCGAGGTTGGCGACTATGCGCGCAGCGCCTACGGGGAAATCGAAGCTGCGCCGAGCGCTTACTTTCTGTGCGTCAATCGTAAGATGTTGAACATGCTCAGATCCGCATTCCTGGCATCGATGCATGTTGCTACCCGCGCGGTGTCCTCGTGCCAGTTGATGCTTGACTCGCTTTCAAGATCTGGCAGTGCTACCCCCGACGGAGGAGGCACTATGATTGCGTGCAGGGTGGCTCATAGCGAGCTCGTCGGGCGGCATGGATAACAAGGAGCGTAGACATATGTCGGCAACCAATCGAGGATCGGAACGCCTTGCTCAGGACGCGTATACGACGCCCGGCCACGTGGTCGATGCGTTGCTTCAATACGTCAATTTTCAGGGGGCTATCTTTCTGGAACCTTGCAGGGGTTTGGGAACCATTTACGAACGCGTTCCTTTGCCCCATTCGTCTAAACGACACTGCGAAATTACCGAGGGTATTGATTATCTCAAAACGCCCTGCCAAGCCGATATCGTCATCACCAATCCGCCCTACAGCCTGGCCCAAGAGTTTCTAGAAAAGAGTCTGCATGAAGCCAACACGGTGATTTACCTGCTGCGGGTCAACTGGCTCGGCGCCTTGAAGCGTCGCTCTTTTTGGATGGAAAATAAGCCAAGCCACCTCTTTGTCATTACACCCCGGCCAAGCTTTGTGGGTAACAAAAATGACGCCACGGAGTATGCCTGGTTTGCCTGGGACCGCGGTAATAGGATTCGTGCGGATCATTGGTTGACGGTATTGCACTGCCCGAAGGTGTTGCGATGACGTTTGCAAAATGCTATCACAAACGCGGTTGCGGCCGTACTTGGACCAAAGCGCCCAAATTCGAAGTAGAGGAAGCAACACGGTGCATCCTCAGGAAGGCGGTTCGCCTGCTGGCGCCTCCAGCGTCGCGGCTTTGGCCTGGTGACGCGCAAAGGCTGCAGCTGACTCCGCCTCGATGAAGACCCGCTTCACGGGCGGGTAACTCGCCTTGACTGCGCGGTCGAGCTCGGCGATGGCGCGTTCTACCTCGCCGGTCTCAAGATCGTCTCGGAAGTCCACGCTGATGTTGACCAGGACGAACTCCGGTCCCATGTGCATCGTGAGCACCTCGTTCACCTTAGTCACATTTTTCGAGGAAGCGGCGAGGTTGCGGATCCCCATGACCACAGCGGGTTCCGCCGCCTCACCGATGAGCAGTCCCTTGGTTTCATAGGCCAGCCAGATCGCCGTTCCACCCAGGACCAGGCCGATAATCACGGACGCTAAACCATCGAACCAGGCGATCCCGGTCAGCTGAGTTAACAGCACACCAACGAAGGCTACAACCAAGCCCAACAAGGCGGCGGAGTCTTCGAACAGGACCACGAACAGGGTCGGGTCCTTACCGCGACGCACGGCTTCGAGATAGTCCAGTTGACCCTTGACCTTAGCGAACCCTTTAAGGGCAATCGTCCAGGCGGCGCCTTCGAACACCATGGCAAGCCCGAGCACGACGTAGTTGATGACCGGGCTTAGAATGGGCTGCGGATGCCAGATATGCTTGATGCCCTCGTAAATGGACACGCCGGCTCCCACGGCAAAAATTAGGATGGCGACCACGAAGCTCCAGAAGTAAATCTCCTTACCGTGACCGAAAGGAAAAGCCTCGCTCGGCGGCCTCTTAGCGCGATTTAGCCCGTGGAGTAGCAGCCCTTGGTTGCCCGTGTCCACAACGGAGTGGATCCCCTCCGACAACATCGCCGAGCTTCCGGTGATAGCAGCGGCGATGAATTTGGTGATCGCAATCAGGGTGTTCCCCGCCAGGGCGGCATAAATGACCTTTTTGGATGAGTGGGACACATCGTCTCCTTCTTCGAAATCAAAGTTCCCCCGTTGCTCGCCGGCCAACTGCCGTGGCTCTGATCATCTCATCTCGCAGGTCGAACACAATTACATGCTTCACTCCTACGGCCACTGCAACCCGTCTGTCTCATATCTAAAGTGTTGGCGGCACAAGAAACGGGTGGCTGTGCGGTCGCACGTAACCCAATTGCCTATCTGATCTCTATCATCGGGTGCTGCGCCGCTCCGGCGACTTCGGCAAATACTACCGGGGCGAGGAGAGCAAGGCCGCCCTACTGGGCTGGGAGGCTGCGAACGGAGGCGTAGACGGCGAATGAATCGTATTCAATTCTCCGGGCGGCGAGGGGACGCGAACGCACAGATGACATTACCGGCGCCAGCGGCATATCATGACATCGGCGCTTCAAACATAAGCAACATGGGTACTTTGAGTAATCACCATGGCTGAATATAAAGTAACCGGGAGCTGCCTCTGCCGCAAAGTAACTTATGAAATCACCGGCAACCTGGGCATATTCCAATACTGTTATTGCTCTCGATGCCGGAAATTTACCGGCAGTGCCCACGCTTCCAACTTGTTGGTTTCTCCTGAAGACTTTAAATGGCTGCGCGGCGAGGAATATGTTGGCAGGTATGAGCCTGAAAATACCAAGCATTTTGCAACATCATTTTGTAAAAATTGTGGTTCTTCGCTGCCGTGGTTAGGGAAAACCGGCAAAGCGGTGATCATTCCAGCGGGTACACTCGACGACGACCCTGAAATTAAACCGTTTCAGAACATTTTCTACGGCTCAAGAGCCGCCTGGTATCAAGAGCCAAATGCGCTGTCCGTGTATGACGAATTGCCAACGAAATAGCCACAGAAATCTCTAACAAAGCCATACACTGAATTCACATAAAGCTGCACTTCAGCCAGCCTTCGAGAGAATGACATGGGGGAGATGAAGATCCAAAGCGCCGGCGAGCTGCCCGTCAGCTCCGACATGGAGCTCATTGGCCGGCTGCTGCCGTTGCCAGGCGCACGACTGCTCGAGCTCGGCTGCGGCGGTGCCTTAACGACGCGCCGCCTCGCTGAAACCTTCCCCATCGCCGAGCTGATCGCCACCGAGGTGGACCGCGTCCAACACGAGAAAAACCTGCAGATCCGGGATTTGCCGCGGGTGACCTTCCAATACGGCGGCGCCGAGGCCATCGCGCAGCCTGACGCCTCCATCGATGCGGTGATCATGCTCAAGTCCCTGCACCACGTTCCTGTTGATCGGATGGCACAGGCGTTACGCGAAATTCACCGGGTGCTCAAGCCCGCGGGGCTTGCCTACCTCTGCGAACCGGTGTACGCCGGCGCCTTCAACGACATTCTGCGCCTTTTCCACGACGAGCAGCGCGTTCGCCAAATGGCTTTTTCCACGGTCAAGGACGCCGTGGCCGCTGGTCTGTTCGAGCTGGTGGAAGAGGTCTTTTTTGACGATCTCCGCCGCTTTCAGGGCTTTGAGGAATTCGAGGAACTCGTCCTTGGCGCCACCCATTCGCAGTACGATCTGGACGAGGCCCTGTATGCTCGTGTCAGAGAGGCCTTCCTGCCCCACCTCGGCCCTGATGGCGTCGCCGAGTTTCGAAGCCCCCACCGAGTGGACCTGCTGCGCCGACCCGCGTAGACCGCTGCTGAGATATCACCAGCTTCCGGCTTCTATCCCGTCCTCAGGACTGGCTAGTGGGCGGGGTAGAAACCCGCGTCGCAGCAAATATCGTATCGTCAGTCGTCAACTGTGCCGGGTGGAGGCGGGCGCGCGTCGTAACCGTTGCCAATTGCGCCGCAAAACATCCCGCAGGGGTTCGTCTCCCAGCACCCAAGCGGCCGGTAGGGCAACCGCACCAAAGCCTACCAGGCCCACGAGCAGTCGGCCTAGCGCCGTTGTGAAAAGCGCTGCTGCCAAGTGAGCCACGATGCCCGCAATGACGGCAATAAGCCCTGCACGCGCCGCGGTCATGGCAAGTCGGCGCAAAGATGGAGCACCGTGCAGCGTGCGCGCGAGTATCAGTGTCAGCAGGGCGTTTACCGTTATCCCTATGGCACCCGCCATGGCCAGGCCCTCGGCGCCGTGGTACGCGCCGAGCATTCGGTAGAGGGGAATCGCGCCGAGCGCCACAGCAGTCCCGACTATCAGCGGGCGCCAGGTATCGCCCCGCGCGAAGAAGGCACGCACCGCAATCTGCTGCGTAACCCACGCCGGCACTGCCCATGCGAAGATCGCCAGCAGAGCCGCGACCTGGTCGGTGTCGGCTGGCCCAAAGCGCCCCCGCTCATAGAGCAGCGCCACGATGGGCTCGGCTAGCGCGATGGCTACGGCGGCACTGAGGAGCGCAAGTGCGATCGAGGCTCTCAGCGTCGCCGTGAGCACCCGATCCAACTCCTCGGGGCGCCCTTCGTTCCATAGCCGCGAGAGCGTTGGCAGCGCGGCGGTAGCCACGGCCTGTCCGACAACGGCCACCGGCAGCAGCATGAGCTGGCGTGCGTAGCCCAGGTGCGCGACGGTGCCTTCAGCGAGCAGTGCCCCGAACCAGCGGTCGTACCACTCGTCGACCGTCAACAGTGTGAGTCCCAGCATGAGTGGTGCGGCGACGCTGAGGTAGGCTAGAAACTGCCGGTCGAAGAGTGCGATGTGGGTCCGCACCTGCAGACGCAAATTGAGATGCGCGTCCACCAGGGGTATTAAAAAGGGGCCGACAACGGCACCAGCCAGTGCGCCCCAGGCGAAGCCTTCGGCGCCGAGCGTCGACCCAAACGTCGCGCCTCCCGCGATAATGCCCGCATTGTAGACCAGTGGTGCGAGCGCTTGGGTGCCGAACCGATCGTGGGCCATGAGAGCGGCGCGGATGATGCCGCCCGCGACGAAGAAGATTTGCGCCGGCAGAACGATGCGTGTGAGCCGCACAGTAAGGGCTTGGGTCTCGGGAGCGAAACGAGGAAATTGGAGTGCCACCAGGGCGTCGGCTGCCCACCAAAGCGCCACCGTGGCGACGATCGCGATCAGCGTCATCGTCCCCAGGACCTTGGCAAGCAACTGCTCAGCCGCCTTGGCCCCGTCGCGGGTCCTCACCCGCGTGTAAAATGGCACGAACGCAATGGAAAGTGCGCCCCCGGCCAGAAAATAGTTCAACAAGTCGGGAATTTGAAATGCTGCCCGATAGGCATCGACCTCTGCCGTGGCACCGAGCTGCCAGGCAAGAACCGCCTCTCTCACGTAGCCGAGCACTCGGGAAAGCAGAATACTTGCGGCAAGCAGCACCGCTATCGCCGGGATGCGCCGGGCGCCTAGACTGACGGAAGGCTCAAGCTTAGGACTCGTCACGGTGCGGGCCGTACGGGGGCTTTAACATGAAGACGACGCTCTCCCTGAGCCGTTATTGTTGGCAAGCTTTCGATCAACCTACGTCACCGGCTTCTCACATCGACCGGCTGGCGCCATCCCTTTACGCTGCCACACCGCTCCCGCCTAAGCCTCAGTTTACGGCAGAATATCCGGATGTAAACGACTGGCGCTGAGAAGCCGTTCCAGGAGTGTCCCAACACCTTGGGATGCCTCTTGCGGGGGGGGCAATGACTTCTGTTGCAATCCCAGGGGAAGCACGAACAAAGTGCCGAAACCATAAAAGAAAAATCCCGGAGGAAAACGGCTCCGGGATTTTTCGCGCGAGATGCGCTAGCAAGACTTATACGCTGATCGTCTGGATCACGTTGTCGTTCCCACCGTCGCCGCCGACCGCAGCGGCTTGCACGTTCTGGCCCTGTAACGTGACATCCTCATCGGACTGCACGTCGGGGAGCGCAACGCCCAGATCGGCCCCACGATTGACGAGCTTGGCGAAATTTTCGTTGAACTGGAACCCGTTGGCAGCAGCCTCAGCGTTGCCACCGGATTTAATGTCGACGTTCGGATAAAAAGGGCTCATTGGTTATCTCCTCGATGCTTTAACAGTTGCTCAATAAGGTTGAAATCGCGTTCGCTTAGTCTATGGCAGAGGGCATGCCAGGTTTGTCGTTAGATGGAGGAATGATCTGTAAGCATCAGATTATAAAAGATTATCTTTGCACAACTTCCTCATCTTCTCGCGTTCTGAGAGTCGTCGACGCATTCTTTTCAAGAGCGCGCTTGATCGGATGTCCATCTTTACAAGACAAGCGCGTCCGATGCAGTGGACGGTAGTTTGATTTCGCCATGAGCCAATGCGATTTCATTCGCCCTTGAGGCCCGAAGCCGCTCCGTTACGATTTTAAAAGAAACCCAGATAATCAAAGTTGAGCAATCAATCGTCGTTTGCTGCTGTCGCCCGACATTGCGCCGACATCGTCCGCCGCTGGCTAGTCCAGAGCCAGACGCCGCTGACGGCAAGGAGCAAAATCAATAGGGCCATCGCATCCACCAGATAAACTCCCCAAGTGCCCAAAATACGACCACTGTGAAGGTCGAGCAGCACTCGCTCGAGCGGCAGTCCTTCGCCGCGATACTTTGCTGCTAAACGTTTCCCGAGTCCCAGCGGCACGGCAACCGGGAGCACCCAGTCTACGTTAAGCGCTGTCGGTCCATGCCAGTCCAGCCTATCGAGGTCGAAGCGGTAATCGCCGTCAACTGCGCGGATGGCCAGATTACCCTTAAGATCGCGACCAATCGCCTGGATGCCAGCGGGCACGCCTTCAGCCTCGCTTAGATGCTCTACCGTCTCGCCTTCCGAGGTTATCAGCAGGAGGCTGTCGTTGTCAGCTACAACGATAAGCTTGTCCACCTGGATGGCGCCAATGAGCGAGCCCGCCACCGTCGCGACCTCGGCATCGTCCAAGTACACATGGCCGCCGATCTCACTCACCCAGCGTTGACCAACCCGAAAGCCCAAGGCTTCGTCCGTAGCGGACAGACCGTACCAGTCGAGTAACCACGACCAGGTCACTGGGCGGTCAGCAAGCTGCAAGCTATCGGTGTGCACAAGCAGAAAGCCGGTCAGCGCCAGAACCACCGCCGACAGCGCCGCCGTCAGGCCCATGGCACGATGCCATCGGTAAAGCGAGCGCCATCGAACGCGGTGGGAATGTCTAGGACGCGTCTTCGGCAAAGGGTGTGTCCTGGTGCAAATAGAGGGCGAGTCGTGCGAGCTTGTTGACGGCGCGTACGGAGAGAGTGGCGCCGGTGATGCCGTCGACGTTGCGGTCGAGGCGCTTTTCATCGTCCAGCCTCGCATGCTTGAACTGATCGGTAAATACCGGATAGCGAATCTCCCATCCTCGGCTTTCCCGAAAAATTAACACCTTGACTTGCTCGATGGCGCCGCGATTCACCACGATTCCCGTGGTGATGGGTTCCTCTTTGCCAATCTCTTCGAGGATCCATATGGTGCGGCCATTCAGTCCCCAATAGCGCATCCTCAGTACCCCAAGATCGCGGCCGAGGATATCGTGGATCGCTGGCTTGAGGCGCTTGGTAATCCACAGCATGCTCGGGTTCGGCGGATGACCGGCAAAAGCCTCTCGCACGAAATCTGGCGCGCTTGGTATACCGCGGCGGCGAGCGGTCCTGGCGTAAGCAGACAGAGGACCGCGGTTAGTCGCAGGAGCCATCGTTTGGTATCCGAGGAGGATCTCCCTCCTGCGAACGTCGCGGGCGCTCGCCGCCACTCACGGGCACGCTTCTCACGACCTGCGTCAAAACTGGAAACCAAGACCGAGACTGAAACCGTCATCGTCGATCGTGCTGATCTGTTCCTGATAGTCAAACTTGAACACCACATCCGAGATCGGCCAATAGTTAAAGCCTACATCGACTTGCTCCTGGTCCCCGGTGCCACCGCTGCCGGCGTTGTTGTTCCATTGGTTGTAGCGCGCGAAGAAACCTAACTCGCCTGGAATGCGGCCAGGTAAACCGAAGCGATAGGAGGGCTCGATGTACCACCCCGTTTGTCGCTCTCGCCCTGGTGATGGCCCACTCCTGGGCCCAAGGCCCAATGGCCCATCGTCGAGCCACCAGCCTGCCCATAGGGCGCGCAGCCCAAACGGTCCATGCCGGGCATCGATGTGCGTCTCGAAGAGCGTCGCCCCAATATCGAGTGCACCTTGTGTAATGTCCGCCTGATACTGACCCGTTGCGGCCCACTCGATGCCGGGGATGCCACGCCAGCGGATGCGGGCGGTGACGGCGCCATCGTTGGCCTTCGCCTTGGAGACCTTCTGGCGCCCGCTGCGAATGAGAAAGGCGTTGCTGCTGCTGATGGGTGAATTGAGGCCAGAGCCGAGCATGAGGTCATAGCTCCAACCTTGAGCCAAGGGGCTCTCGCCGTTGATGGGTAGCTGTCCGGTGGCACCGATCGCCCCTTCCCACCAAGTGGTGGGGATAATATTCCTCTCCACCGGATTGCGTTCCACGCCATAGAACGTCGTCGGCTCATGGGTCTCGTTCAAGATACCCACTGGCACCAAATAAAGGCCGGCGCGTAACCGTTGAGTCGCCGTCAGATCGAATTCCAGGAACGCCTGCTCTAGCTCCAGCTCTCCCTCGGCATCCTCACCGGTGAGCGCATGCTCAAGCTCCAGCTCCGACCAGAACCGTATCCGATCCATGAACCGATGCCCGAAGAACAGCACGAAGCGGCGAAAATCGATCTCGTTGTTGCTGTCGAGATTGCGATAATGGAGTTCTCCGTAGCCACCTAGGCGGGTTCTTTCAGCCCACGACGCAGCCTCGCTGCGGGGTTGACTTGGTGCTTGCTCCTGCATCTGATCAGCTGTCGCTCCACCTTCTCTTCAGTTGCTTGGAGCTGGTCTTTCAACTGTTCGTTCTCCTCCTTGAGCCGTTCAATGGTTTGCTGCTCTTTTTGTCGCTCAGCCTTTAGTGTATCGAGCTCGCGTTGCTGTCGTTGCAATAATTCCCATATTTCGTCGATGGTCGGCGTAGCGGCAGGCAAGGCCGTAACGCAAAAGGTTAAGCACAGCACGCTCGTGCCTGTTCTGAGTCGGGACGGTGATCTTGAGCGGATTACCTCGGGCTTCATTAGTATTTCTCTCGGATCGTGTCGTTCTTGCTTTTACGCCCCCACCCGTCTTTTTCCCGGAGCACGTGGCAGGGGACGGCGGAGCGCGCACTGAGCCAAGGAAATCGAAACGGTAACAATAATAATACTGATTATATTTATCATTTCAAGAACTATTATTGAGTTCAGTCTAGAGCCGTATGCACTCGGCGGTCCTGTTGAGCTCACGCTTGCTGCGATGCCGACTAGCATGGGCCCTAAAGGTTCCTCGGCTCGGTTTGTTAGCTGTCCCGGTCTACGCCCCATCAAGATAAAAAAAGCGCTTGCCATCGTGGATCGATGCAACAACTATCCATTAATTGAGTCTTATTTATATCTCAGGGAGCTAGTATCGTGGAGCAGCCCTGGTGGCGTAGGGTGAGCTCAGGCAATACGAAGAAGGTAGGTCTACTATCGAAGGGGAGATGAGTGATGGCACAGAATCGAGTTGTTGGAGTAGGTACCCTCATGAGTCTCGGCACTCTGATGAGTGCCTCTGCTCTTGCCAGTACAGTTACTGCTGAGCTAAATGGCTTTGATGAGGTGCCCTCGATACGCTCCGAGGCTACAGGTAGCTTTAGGGCAACCTTGAATGAGAGCGGCAATGAAGTGAGCTACACGCTTACCTACTCGGACGTTGCAACCCCCGTCCAATTTGCCCACCTTCATTTTGCCCAGCGCGGTGTGAACGGTGGTGTTGCGGTCTGGCTATGTGATAATTCAGGGAGCGCACCCAGTGGTGTTCAAGTGTGCCCGAACGACTCCGGGACAGTCGAAGGAACCATTGGCACCGCTGACATCGTTGGTCCAGTCGATCAAGGTTTGGCTGCAGGAGACTTAACAGGATTGCTTAGGGCAATAGGCGCTGGCAGCATCTATGCAAATGTACATTCTGAAGCTTTTCCAGGCGGCGAGATTCGAGGCCAGCTCGAGCCCGAATTCGGCATTGAGTAGCCTAGTGGTGGCAAGTTCCGGTAATAGCATTACCGTCTAGCGGTGCTTCCAAGATTCGGCCTCGCGTCAGCGACACGGCATCGTGGGCAACCGTGACCGGCGGCGCGCCTTGCGGTACCGCACGGGCTCTGTTGCACAAATGCGTTACGACCCCGAGCGTGACTCTCAGCGACATCTTTAAAACAGCTTTTAAGCGGCAATGAGCTTTGCCGTTTGTTCGCGGGTGTAAAATTGGCCAGCTCGCACGAAGCCTGAGATGACCGATTCGAGAGTTGCGCTGACCCGCCCCGCAGGCGTCTTTCTGGTGACAAGTGCCGGGGGGAGACCATCCAGCACATGGACCGGCGCGGGTCGCCCATCGGCAAAGCGTGAGAGGTATATCTCCCCGCTACGGGTTTCGAGAAAGGCCGGCAGAAAGCTGCCGTTCTGATTGCCGCTGCTCACCCCACCCGTGCCAGCAAAGGTTTGGTTTTCCTGAACCAGCTTTAGCGGGGTCAAGCGTCCTTTTTCTGCACTACTGCGGATGCTGGTCCTGTTCGCGGTCATCATGACGACCTCCTCTACACGCGTTTCTCCAACGCTGCGCTTCGAGCGCTGCGGGTCAAGCCGTGTGGCCAAGGATGTTTGGCTGACTGAAAAGGTTCCGAGACTTCCAACACGTCCGGTATCTTGCTGCATGCCTAAAATATATAGCAGGCACTGTGCCAACGTTTGATTGATGCTAAAGAATATAAAGAAAACAATCGGTTACTATCCTAGCGTGGAATATAGAAAACGTAGCTCCGGGTGCGTCTTGCGAGATTTCGTCAATGGTTTTGCGAGATCTGGCAAAACTGATCGCCATATCTATGCTGGATATGCGCTCTCCGGTGCGCCCATGCGCCATTGACCCCCACAGCGTGGTGGCCGAGGCCACCAAACCTGGCGGATTTGCGGGGGTTGAGGCTACAAATTGACCAAGGTATTAGGAGGCCCCTCGCAGGGTCTTGAAAGCCCTGGCTGGTCTGACACCCGCTGGACTGGCGGCGGCTTTGCGGTTACGCCAGGACGTGAGGCCGGCGCCATTCGACTATCGGCTCCCTTGCTCCGCTGGTGTACGAGCAGACTCACACAATCATGTGAAAATCCGTCCGGAAAAAAGTTGATAGATCAAAGTGGCGCCAAGATTGAGTGAAGACATCACCACCCGTCATGTTTCCGGTCTCTTCCAGAAGCAGATCGATGCCGTGTAATGGACGCCCGCAGGGCCTGGTAACGCGTGCCCAGAGCCACAGCCCGGGCAAGAATGAAAATAACAAAGGCAGTCCACAGGCCGTGGTTACCTGCCCACCGGACTAGTGGCCACGAGGCGACCAGGAAGACGAGCATCGCGAGCACGGCCGCGTCGCGCATCGCGCGCGTGCGCGTGGTACCAATAAAAATGCCATCAAGTTGAAAAGCGGCAAAGGATACCAGCACGTAGAGCGCGGCATACGGCAGGAAACGTTCTGCGGTCTCGCGGACATCGGCAAGGTTGGTAACACCGGCGATGGCGTACGGACCCAGCAGCACTATCGTCAGACTGAGCATGATTGCCGCGGCTGCTGCCAGCACAGTCGAAGTACGAATGGCGTGATCGAAAAGGGCACGCTGGCCGGCGCCGGCGGCGCGTCCTGCCCACGATTCGGTGCCAAAGGCAAATCCGTCCAGAAAGAACGCGCTGAAGGAAATGAACTGCAGCAGAATATAGTTTCCCGCCAGGACGGCATTGCCTAAGCGTGCGCTCTGATCGGTGAACCAGGCGAAACCGAATAGCAGCAGCAATGTGCGGATCAGGATGTCCGCATTCGCGCTCAACGTGCGCTGCAGTTTTTCCCCGTTGACGACACCCTTCCAAGTCCAGAAGGCTTCGCTCGCCTGTCGCCGGCAATCCAATGCGCGATACGTCGTATAGCCCCCATAGATCAGGGCGGCCCACTCAGCGATGACCGTGCCGAGCGCGATCCCCGGTGCCCCCCAGCCAAGGATGCCGGCAAAATAAACATCGAGCAGTATATTGAGGCTGTTGAGCAGGAGCTGAAGCTGGAGCAGCTTACGGCTGTGTCCCAGTCCGATCAACATGCCCAGCAACGCAAAAAGCGCGAGACTGGCGGGTGCGCCCCAGATGCGGATCAGCACATAAGATTGGGTAATGCTCTCTACGTCGGCACTCGCTCCCAGTAGTTTGAACACTGCCCCGAAGACTGGTCCTTGCAGCAGGATCAGTGTTAAGCCAATGCCAGTGGCGAGCAGTAACGCCCTGCCCAGGGTGGCACGTACTTCCGCTTCGTCGCCGGCGCCGTCCGCCTGCGCCGCAAAGCCGGTCGTGCCCATGCGCAAGAACCCAAAGCTCCAGTAAACAAAATTGAAGATGAGTGCGCCGAGCGCGATGGCGCCAAGATCAACGGTGCGCCCGGTGCGCCCGATAACGGCGGTGTCGACGAGACCGAGCAAGGGCACCGTACTGTTGGCGAGGATGATCGGCCAGGCAACGGCCCACACGCGGCGATAACTGGGATGTTCCGGGGTAGGGGAGTCAGGCGGTGACATAGCGTGCTGACGATAATGGTTGGAATGCGACAGCAGGATCGAGCATGCCCGTAGAGCGCTAATCGTTCGATGGCGTGTTGTGGGTGAAATGCTCGTCAGCTGAGGAAAGTGTTCCTGGTGTCGTTTCGAAGTCAGCCCGGGCCATTACACAGTGGCGCAAATCTTGGGGGAGGTACTCCAGATCCCCGACTGTGTCGACATCATGCAGGGCCTCGCCTTCCCACCAGGACCACTCCAGACGCTCGAGGCGCCAACGGGTCTGTTGCATGACGAGACTCGTGCCCCAAGGAATGTCCCGAAAGAGAGCCGGGTGCAGACGCCGCAGTCCAATGAGCACATAACCGCCGTCCACCGCCGGATAGAATGCTGCGTCTACTGTCTGCAGTGCGGTTCCAGCGGCGCGCAGGTGGTCCGCAGTGAGTGTCGGACAGTCGGTGCCGATGAGCAGCAGCGGCCTGGAGGATAAATGTCGGCGGAAGGCTGTCGCCATACGCTCACCCAACGTGGCGCCTTGCTGTTCTTGGCAAGGCAGAGCGCAGCGTAACCGCAGAGCGCGGAAAAAGCGGTGGCTTGTGTCCGGCGCACACCACAGCGACACTGGTCCGAGAGCGGCCGCACGGGCGGTCGTTAGCGCCTGCAACGTCAGGTGGCGTTGCAGGCGAGCAGCGCCATGCACCCCGAGTGCCGAAGCGAGACGGGTTTTGGCGAGTCCTGCTACTGGTGCCTTGGCGAAGACGGCGACTGCCGCTGCCCCGGCGGTTGCACAGATGAACATCCCAACCCCGCTAGCGCGCCTCATTCAGATGCCGGTGGTATCCCAGCAACTTGGTCACCAGAGGCTCTGACAAACCGCTATCGCAGAACGTGCACATACCACAGCCCAGTCGGGAATAGTTCCTAACCGTGCTTCGGGCGCATTGCTAGTATGGCCCCCGTCGCAAGCGCGAAATACTGTAAACCAAGACTTGAAACCAGAGGAGCACTCTCATGAGCTACGGTTATCCGAATGTTGATTTTAAATCCGGCGGGAATGCTGAGGCGACGGCGACGGGATTCCAGTCCAACGATGATTTTACCCAACTCGCCAGTCGTGGTGCTGATCTCGGCGTTGCTACCCCTGACATCCAGACCGATGAGGACCTCACCCTCCAGGGGCAAAACGTGCAGGCCGGGGCGTTTGGTGGGGACGGTGGCAACGACAATGTGAAGCAGAGCATTAACGTCTAAGCGGTGCTACCGCGCATCAAAAACCCCCGGCGGGCATGGTCTTCCGGGGGTTCTTTTTGTCCGCTCATCGAGAGGCGGTATTTTTATACCCACAGGGCAAGGTTACGGACCCGATGCGCAATCTGAAGTCGAATGCGGATCGCCCAGATCTCTTGCAGCTTTAAAGGATCGCACCGAGGATGTGGGCGAACTTCAATAGAGTGTAGATCATAGGCTCTTGGAAGCCCTAACGACCGAGGTTACCTGCTGCAAGTGCACCGAGCAATCGAGAGCACATCCGATGGTATCGCCTTCTTTCTCTCAAGGATATACGGGCCGATTAAGAACGTGAAGTGGAGTCGTTCAACGGGAGAATAAAGAGCGCCTCTATCACGGATGAGAGGCGCGAAGCCTTTGAGACCGTCAATGAGCGCGTCCCTCTCCACTACGAGCCATCTCTGACCTCAGAAGCTGTTTTAAAAACTACTGCGCTTGCCTGAGCTGCGTTGCGCGGCGGCTCGCCATCCTCATGTACGACCTTGTACACTCCGGTGGCTCGCCACCGTGCGCCTGCGTCTCCCCGCGCTCGCGACATTTTTAAAACAGCTTCTCACACCTGTCGCACCGCCCGCAGAATAAAAGACCGAACATCGCTGGCACATTAGGTCTCTTCTTCAGTCTAATCTAAGTACCTCACGCGGTTAAGAGCGAGGAGACGCCCAGCTGCTGGGTTTGTAGTAAGCCTCGAAGAAGCGCAATAGCCGGCAGACGCTGGCACAAGCGCAGCCACTGCCGAAGGAGGTGTCCAATGGCCGATCTCGACAAACTGATGGCTTTAAGCGGCGCCACCGCCGCGGGTGAGTTTGCCACGGATGGAAAGCTCGTCACCTACAAGGGAAATCTCTCCCAGGAACACGCCGAGATGATTGCCTTGATGTGTGCTGCCAACGTACTCATGGGCAAGATGCAGGCGGAGGGGTTCACACGGTACACCGGCATGAATTGGCGACCTTTCAAAGGCTGGGCTGTTTCCGCTGGAGATTACACCGTGTGCGTGATGGGAAATATCGGCGTTTTTGTGGAAACCGCGAAGGCTGACTTCAATGCCATCTTTAAAACGCTAGGCGAAGAAGCGGGCGTGCTCTAATACGCGACGGTGCCCGCCCGAAGCAATGTTCTCGTGCCGATGGGCGGGCATTCTTTCCGAATCGTAATGAGATGATTTGAGCTCAAAGAGGCGTCTCAGCAGCTATACATCATCAAACTCAGCTAACGGTTCAGAGCATTTCTGGTTTTGATACCGTCAAGAAGGAGTGTTCACCATGAACTTCATCACCTTGTTAGTTATCACAGGCGTTGCGGTGATCGCTTGGGGGTTGTGTCTTTCCAGAGTCTTCTGCCCCTTTCGTTCTGCCAACACGAACGACAAGAGCCCGGCAAAGCACAACCTGGCAAAAGATCGGCCACCAGCAACTGCTCATTGAAAGCGCATCTGTGCAGCCAGACGTTGCTTGCCTGCGTGGCGGTGACTATGGAGATTTCAGATTAGCCAGTGTGCGAGGGTAGCCAGTCAGCCGATTCTGTTGCAAAGACAGCCTGCTATCAGGTATAAGCAGCGTATTGCTGAGCGCGAAGAGCCGAGACCGCCAGTAGCAGGAGCGCCAAGTGGCGCTACTGAGAAGGCGAGATCTCCTTTCATACGGACGCTGGCTGGTATCCTTGCCATCAGTCTACCCGGGCCAGGAAGGTTCAGCATGCGCCAGAAAGCGGCGGCTTCTTCTCCACTCTGGTCTAGCGCGCGAAGAGCGCACGCATCGTAGAAAAGCGCGCTCTTCGCCAACAGAGCCAAGGACGAAGCAGATGGCTGAATACTTGACTAAGTCTGCCGCACGATGAGTTTATGCTGGTGGCCTCTTATAACCCCGGCTACCAGAATATTCTCAAGAGCTTGAAGCCGAGCACCCGCCAGCGGCTCGTGGCGCTCGAGTTTGACTTCCCCCCCGCGGGGCTGGAGTCGCGCATCGTCGCCCACGAGAGCGGTCTCGGCGAAGACCGCTGCGCGGCCTTGGTGCGGCTCGCCGGCCGACTGCGCGATCTCAGGGGGCAAGATATCGAGGAAGGCGTTTCCACCCGACTCTTGGTGTACTGCGCCACCCTGATTGCTTCGGGCGTCAAACCGGACCTGGCGTTCAGAACGACCCTCATCGAACCGCTCACCGATGACGCCGATGTGAAAGCCGGCTTGCTCGACGTGGTGCGCGCGGCCTGGGGTTGATGGCGCACTTTCTCGAGCTAGAGCAAGTGGTCGGGCGCTGCTGGCACCGTTGGGCGAGCGCGGCGCAGAGTTACCCCTGCCACCCCGAGGCGGCCGTCGCCTTGGACGAGTTGCATGAGCGCCTGGCGGTGTTCTACCGCGGCTTGGGTGGACCGGGTGGCGTGCATCTTGCCGCCGCAAGCCGTTCATCCTCGTCGCATCGCTTGAGCCTGCGCCAACGGCTTGGTCTTGGAAAAGCGGAATGGGTGGACCATCCAACGCTGGACTGGGATACGTTGCTCCTACCCCAACATATCGACTGCTTTCCCGAACGCGAGCTCAACGAAAAGCTCTACCTGTGGCTCGCCGCGTATTTCGCGCATGCCGGGACGGCCACCCTGCCGGCGCGCGATCCGTTGCAGGCGGATCTGCTTGCTCTGCGCGCGGCGCATGCCACTACGCGGCGCGTGCTGGCGCAC
>JBAPTW010000505.1:0-2214 GCA_049282355.1 Gammaproteobacteria bacterium
GGGACTGTTGCAGCCCTGACAAGAATAAGAAAACAACAATGGACCTATGGTTGTCGGTCAGTAACGTACAAAACGAAACCTTGTGAAAACCGTCTTACAAAAAGCACGTGGGGAGTGAAGGGGTTACAACTCTTTCGCTCTCCATTATAAATACGAGTGCTTTTTGTGGCGTCCGCTCCATGACGCCTAACCAAAACTGGAGCCGGAGTGAGAATCACCCGGTAAGTGGGTGTTGAACTCGCTGGTACCTGGGAGAAGTTGAATGATATCAACTGGGGCCGTCAGTCGGGGTGCTCGCACCAGCCATCCGCCGAGGAATAGCGGTCTGGCATAAACGGGGTAAAACTCCATACCATGACCTGAAAGGTTGCTTGGCATCGTTCACCGGATGATAAACGGTCCCCGATAAACACAGCTATTCCCGTATTTGATTGCAGATGTTCGTTTCGAGTGTGGCAATCGGATACGTGCCTAGATGAACCTTGTGCTGGTTGGCAATTGTTTAAGAATAACAAGAAAGGCTAGCATGTGGGAGTTTAGGGAGTAGGAGTAGTGTGTCTGTAGCTTTTGGAACTCATTGGAAAGCGGGGCTGCTTATTGACGAAGCCCGTTGCACGCCCTGACGACGTTGCTTAAGTTGCTGTCATGTTAAGAGATTCTATAGTCGTTAATCTGCTCTGGCCATCACTACGAGGTTGGGATAAGCAACGGCTGCCGCTTTGAGCACAGCTTGATCGTTTGCAAGTTCGTTCAACACAGCTTTGAGACTACCATATAGCGCAGCGCAGCAGAGAACGTGGCGTTGTCTGCCGTTGTACGGCTGAACGGAAAAGACAGGCCAGGCGTAGTCTGTTTTAATGCGCTGTTCGATTTGGCCAACGTCCTGCTCCTGCTCAGGGATCGGTGTCCACTTAGCGACTGCGGGTTCTGCCTGACTACCATTCCGAATCGCTTCATGCTTGTCGACCGAAAGCTCGTGTACAAGCAGACCCCGGAACTCGTTGTAAATTGTGGCAGCTGCACGCTCTCTCGGCTCTTGTGGTCCGGTCAAGAGCTTATTTGCAAGAAACATTTCGAACCGTTTTCGATGATGCCGCTTGCCCCTCGGATAAATTGGATGCACGTACATCGATAGGCCGTCGATAAGGCATAGTAGTACAAGAGCTATGGACCAATTTCCCGCACCGGCATCCGGAAGACCTTCTGGTGGGAGAGCGAACATCCCATAGACATCCCTCAGAAATGCGTCGCACCGTCGAAAGATATCTCGGACACCGTTGTGTTGGATGTGTGTGAACTCAACTGGTTGGTAGCTCACGGTCAACTCCTATAGTGCTGCTGCCGCACGGCTGCTGAGCGTTTAAAGAAAGAATCACCCGATAGTGTCTGGCGATCGCTGTCCGAGTTGGAGCGGAAGCTGATGACAAGCGCTTCCGATGTTAGAAGCTGTTTTAAAAATGTCACGATCGCCGCGAGAGCAAGGCGCACGGTAGCGAGACAAAACCGTCCGGAACGATTTTGCACAGCCCCAGGGATGGGGCGAGTAACGCGCAGTGTACAAGGGAGTACATGAGCATTTCGAGCTGCCGCGCAACGCCGCTCAGGCCAGCGCAGTAGTTTTTAAAACAGTTTCTTAAACGACATCTCGTGTGACATATTTGGATATGGAGATCGCCCACCAGCTGGCTACCGACATCAGACCATCCGACGAATCCCATTCAACACGTTTACCGCCTCCCCAGCAACATCTGACGGTACCAAATGTGCGTAGATCATCGTCGTCTTGAGGTCACTGTGACCAGCAAGATGAGCGATCTTTTGCAGCGAGACACCCGCCTGAGCCAACCGACTGCAGAACGTGTGTCGGAACGTATGGAGCGTCACCTTTCCACCTTTCTGTCGCACAACATCAACATTATTCAGTCCTGCTCGGTCGATCGCGTTCATGATCGCTTCGCACCGGTACTGTCGATGTCCGCCGTTCGGTGACGGGAACACATAAGCACTGTCACCGCGTTGCTGATATCTCCTTTGGAGAACGGCTCTCAACCGGTCTGTCATCTTAACTCCTCAGTCGTAACTTTATTGCCCCGTTACCGAGCAAAGCCATCTTCTAGCCGATTCCAAGATCAGCCAATGAGAGACCACTCAATATCGTGATTTTAGTGGTGATTGAGGCTACATGGAGGGGGACCGGGGGGGCCGTGCTCCTCA
>JBAPTW010000506.1:0-2839 GCA_049282355.1 Gammaproteobacteria bacterium
CATTGATACCATGCCGTTTTACCGGCTTGGCCGTGTTAAAAGTTCACAGTCTTTCACTGCATAATCGCGGTACGATCAATTCTCTGCAACGGCACAAAAATTAACAAGCCCTTCATCAAGCAGGGGAGCTGAGGATGGCAAACCGAACCCAAGTGTTCATCAGCTATAGCCACCAGGACAAAGCGTGGCTTGAGCGGCTCCAAGTGCATCTAAAACCCCTGGAGCGTGAAGGCATGATCGAGCGCTGGGATGACACCAAGATTCAGCCAGGTGCGAAGTGGCGCGAGGAGATTGCAGAGGCTATCCGCCACGCCAAAGTGGCCGTGCTCTTGGTCAGTGCGGACTTTCTGGCCTCGGACTTTATTGCCACCGAGGAATTGCCTCCCCTTTTAGTGGGCGCCAAAGACGAGGGGGCGGTGATTCTGCCCATCATCGTCAGCCCCAGCCGCTTTGAGCAAACGCCTCTCGCACAGTTTCAATCCGTGAATCCACCTTCGCAACCGCTCATGAGCTTGCCTAAAACGGACCAGGAAACGATATTCGTGCGCGTGGCGGATGCCACCCACGAAACGCTTACTGCGAGGTCAACACTCCGAAGAGGAGCCCGTATTACCCGCGCATGGCGACGCCGCGATAAGACCGCGCCTCCCTCTCAGCCGTGAACGTGGCAGGGTGAGTCATGGCGTTCTCGGCTGGCTTAGTCAAAATAAGGATTGGGTATTCTCAGGTATCGTCGTCGCCTTCTTGCTGTTGGTGCTGGGCTGGCTTTTCTCGCCGCCGACACCTACACCGCACGTCAAAGCCGATGGTGGGGTGGCCGCAGGCCGAAATATCGAGGGAAGCACGATCACCATCACCGGACCGAACACGGACAGATCCCCCGTGACCTCAGAGCAGGAGAAGTGAGCGTGCTCATTAGAGCGCGTATGATGGCACTGCTGGCCGGTGCGGCGCTGATCCTTTCCGCCTTGCGCCCACTGGCAGCCGAATCGGTGACCGCCGAGCAGGGCGTTGCCGCAGGTCGTGATATTCGCGACAGCACCATCACCATCGGGTATACGGCAGAGCAGGTTCAGGCGCTGATCCGGGCCAGCACCCATGACCTGGAAACGCGCTATCAGGCTCAGGTTGATGAGCTGAGCGGTCAACTCGAAGTCACTGAGGATGCGGTTGTCGCTTTCTTCCAAATCCTCAAAGAAGGAGAGGTGCCGCTCGACGAATTGCCGGAGAGACTTTCGGAGATTGCCGAGCGACACCGCGAGCTGCTGGATCGGCTTGCGGTGCTTGAACCCGAAGACGCGACCACCAGGGCACGCATTGAAGCAGCCCGTCAGGCGATAGAAAAGCTCCACTACGACCGTGCGGATCAATTACTTCGGGAAGCAGAAACAGCCGAGCTGGCTGCCGCACGTAAGGCCGAGAAGTTGGCCCGCCAGGCCCAAGAGGTGGCGGAACGACGGCAGCTCAAGGCGGCCGCCATCATTGCCGAACGCGGTGAGCTCAGCATGACGCGATTGCGCTATCGGGAAGCCTCACGGCATTTTGAATCAGCGAGCGAGCAGGTTCCTTCTTCGAACATTGATGTGCGCAACGATTATCTGAGTCGTTACGCCTATGCGCTGTATCGGCAAGGGACTGAGCGTGTCGATAACACCGCCCTCTCTCGGGCAATCCAAGCCTATCAAGAGATCTTAAAGGGATACCCTCGCAACGAATTTCCTGAGCAATGGGCCACGACCCAGAACAACCTGGGCAATGCCCTTGGGAACCAGGGCATTCGCACCGGCGGTGAGGAAGGCCGGCGGCTACTGGCGGAAGCGGTGAGCGCCTACCGCGGTGCGCTTGAGGTCTACACCCGCGCGCAGCTGCCCCAGGACTGGGCTCAAACGCAAAATAATCTAGCTGCGGTTTACTACTTGCTGGAAGACTGGGCAAATGCCGCCGAAAGTTACACCAACGTTCTACATGTCTATGCCGATGATCGTGAAGCCTATGAAACAGCTCAGTTTCTCTATCACGAAAAACTGTTGGCGTTTGAAAAATCCTTTCTCTTAACTCAGAGGTGGTTCGAGCGACATCCGCAGGATGTCCTTCTCAAATTAATTTTGCAGAAGCGCATTTCACCACAGGTCGGTTCTCGAAAGCCGAGTCGAGGTTAGCTGCGCTCCTGGCTAAAGCAGATCTTGATGCCGAGGTCACGGTCGCGCTTCGGGTTTTGGAAATTGCAAGCCTGTTAGCCTCGGGGAAGAGTGCACTCATCCAAAGCAGGATCGGGACCTTGCAACAAGCGATTGCCGCCCAATCCGAAGCATTCAAAATTGAGTGGACATTTGAGGGAACTCGGCATTTTATCAATCAACACGCCCAACTCACTTTCTATCGAGACTGGCTTATGGATCTCTTGGAGGCCGTCCAGGGGCAAGATCGTGCTTCCATAGTGGCAAGCTTACGGGCCTGCCAGTCCACCTTTTCCATAACACGTCTTCCATAACACGTCGGACACAAATATCGAAAGGGGTCAGGTCTTGCTTTTTGCCTACCCTGTGCTGCTTCTAGGGCTGACCCATGGTTCGAATACTTCGATTTGACTGCCATATCTACCGAAAGTAAAAAAACAAGACCTGACCCCTCACTCTCACTCCCGGCTAGCGGCCCGCGCTGGTCTCGAATTTACGGATGAGCTTTTGAGCGGCCACAGTGGGTGGCAGGTGGCCCTCCACCACCGCGCGTTCAATCTGCCCCCGGATGTCTTCGACACCGGCATGACTGAAAAAGCTGTTGCGCAGATGCTCTTCCACCATGAAGTACACCCACTCCAGAGTTTGGGCGCGGCGGCGTT
>JBAPTW010000507.1:0-2406 GCA_049282355.1 Gammaproteobacteria bacterium
GGCATTCCGTTGGAAGCGGTATGTGAGCTTGGGCAGCGACTGCATCGATTCTGGGAACGCTACCGGTCCTGCTTCAAAAGCAAGACCCGGGATACCAGCGTCTATGGGAGGCATTATCTGAGCGGGCTGTTGCGGATGGAAACGAATCGAAACTTCACGCAGATAGGGCGTGAGAGCGGTGTTGCCGAGCAGAATATCCAGCACTTCATGAGTCATTCACCCTGGTCAGGGGATGGGGTGTGCGAACAGGTGCAACGGGAGTTGAAAGCCACCCCAGCGCTCACTGATGGCGGGGTGTTGCTGGTGGACGAGAGCGCGGACGAGAAGGCGAGCGACCAAACCGCGGGGGCGGCCAAGCAATACAACGGAAGGCTGGGCAAAGTGGAAACCAGTCAAGTGGGGGTTCTGCTGTGTTATGTGAATCTCAAGGTCGCCCAGGGATTTTGGACCTGGGTGAGCGGAAAACTGTTCTTGCCGGAATGCTGGTTTGGCGAAGCTTATCAAGCACGACGCCAGCAACGGGGCGTTGCTGGTGATCTGAAGTTCAAAACCAAGGTGGAACTGGCTTGGGACGGGATACAAGAAATCATCGGGCAAGGGCTGGCGTTTGAGATAGTCGGCTTTGATAGCCTCTATGGACGCAGCGGCTGGCTGCGAGAGCCGCTGCGGGAAGCAAGAAAAGTTTATCTGGCTGAAGTCCCTGCGGATACCCAGGTGTACCTGGGAAAACCCCCGCGGGGTATCCCAGAACGCAAGAGCAACCGAGGGCGCAAGCCCACGCGCGTACAAGTCCTGTCAGGTGAAGCCGTGCGGGTGGACAGCTTGCACGAACAGGTGAACGGGCAACGGCTTCGAGTACGCGCAACGGAAAGAGGTGAACTCTGTGAACGCTTTGCCGCTTGTCGGGTGTGGACGGTGCATGAAGCACGGGTAACGCAAGACTGGCTGGTGATACGCGAGGAGTCTGACAACCAGTATAGCTACGCCCTGTGCAACGCCCCGGCGCAGACCTCTTTGGAACAACTGGCGTGGTGGAAATGCCAACGCGACTTCATCGAGCGTTCCAACCAGGATGCCAAATCGGAACTGGGATGGGACGAGTTGCAAGCCCAAAAGTATCGCGCCTGGGAACATCATCTGGCCTTGACCATACTGGCCTCATGGTTCTTGGCACAGACCAAATTCGAGTGGGCGCAGCATTATCCGCGAGATTCGGCGTTGCTGGCGGAGTCGGAAACGGATGTCCTGCCCGCCCTGTCGATGGCGAATGTCCGTGAATTGCTGCGGGCCGTGATGCCCTTGCAGCGGTTGACCGAAGAACAGGCAATCGAACACGTGATCGAGAAATTGACCAACCGTACCCGTTCACGCAAAAGCAAGCTCAAAAAACACAGGCTTGAAAAACAGGCCGTCATTGGCTCGACTTGAGGCTAATGTGACATTGTCAAGTTAATATGGATTCTTACAAGGGCCTAGCAGACCTTTTGCAGGATGGGCAAACAGCGCTCGGCGACGTCCTCCTGCGGACAAATTTGGGCAATCTCAATGTTGTTGCCTGTGGGGGAACAGGTGGCCCACTATACAGAGCTTGTCGGCAGCTCAGCGATGCGGCGTCTCACGCAGCAGTTGGCATTGCGCTATCCCGAGCGCATCATCATCTTTGACACCCCACCACTGTTCGGCGTGAGTGCGGCGAGCGTTTTGGCGAACCTCATGGATCAAATCGTGATGGTAGTGGAGGCTAGGAAAACGCCCCGCGATCTCATTCAGGAAGCGATGCGGTTACTCGGAGAATCAAAACCGATCGGCGTGGTGCTCAATAAGACGGCCAAAACGAGCCGAGCAAAGTACGTCAAGTACTACACCTCTGGACAAGCCTAATCGAGCTAGTGAAGCGATGCCGAGGAAATCGCCACCGCCGGCGCGCCAAGGGCTACTGGTTTTTTCCTGCCCTGCTTTCTTTGTCGACCACCTCTTTGCCTGTCTATGCGAGTGACTGGATTGTTACCCCGGGCCTCGCGATAGGGGGCACTTACAGTGACAATATTGAACTCGCGCCCGCTGGAGAAGAACAGAGCAGCTTTGTCGCGGAAACGACACCACAACTGTCTATTCGTCGCACAGGCAGAAGGCTGAATCTCGGTTTTGATTACAATTTGCAAGCGCTCTACCGTGCTCAGGGTGACCAAACAGACGTCTTTAACCAATTTGCTGGTGATGCGCGTGCAGAGCTGTTGCGAGAGTGGTTTTTCCTTGATTTTGTCACCACCTATACGCAGCAAAATATCCTTGCCACAGAACTGGGTGGCGACAACATAGCCAACCGCGGCGGCCGGACCAACGTCTTTACTTATGCTGTCAGCCCATTCTTGGCTCACCGGTTTGGGACGTTGGCTGCCGCGGAAG
>JBAPTW010000508.1:0-2420 GCA_049282355.1 Gammaproteobacteria bacterium
TACCTTGTCCCTCACGGAAAAGATCCGGCAGAATGCCCCGGTAGGCCACGGTGACCATATTCAAATTATCGGTGACATCGAATCGAACCGTGAGCCCATCGGGATCGCGCCGGAGGCTATTGGCTACTACTAAGCCCCCCACACGGAAGTTGTGCGCCTTGGGCGCCTCGCCAGCTTTGATCTGAGTCGGGCTGAAAAAGTACAACATGTTTTGTCCAATGGCCGCAATTGCAAGCGCGGTCGCACCGGTAACGCCGGCCAGGATCAGCCCCACCAGTACCATACGCTGACGCCGTCGTGTCATCATAAAGGCCTCCGGGCGAGTCGTGCTTTTCTCACCAACATGCGCTTGACGCGCCGAGCACAGTAAAACGGTGCCACGAGGTTAAGCACCAAGACGATAAATGCTAGAAAATAGCTCGGCCATACGTAAGCGGCATAGCCCCCCATATAAAAGAATTCGTTCATTGGAGTTCCCATCGCTTTGCCAGTTCCCGTGTCCAGGCGGCATGGCGCTCTCGTTCCAAGACCTCACACCGCGCCCGCAGCAGCAGGGCAGTAGCGTAGTAAAACATGAAAGCCAGCGCCATCGCCAGCAACGGCAATAACATGCTGATGTGTATCGAGGGGGCGTCGAACTTGGTTACAGTAGGTCCTTGATGCAGTGTATTCCACCATTCCACCGAGTAGTGAATGATAGGGATGTTAACCACGCCTACCAGGGCCAGCACAGCGGCAGCTCGGCTCGCGCTTCGTTTATCCTCGATAGCCCCATAGAGCCCGATGACTCCGAGGTAAAGAAATAAGAGGATCAGTTCCGAGGTCAGTCGTGCATCCCACACCCACCAAGTTCCCCACATGGGTTTCCCCCAGAGCGACCCAGTGACGAGGGCCAGAAAGGTGAAAGACGCACCGATGGGAGCGCTGCTCGCCGCCATCACCTCGGCAAGCTTGATCCGCCAGACAAGACCTACGCCACCGGCACCTGCCATCACAACATAAATAAAGAGAGACATCCAAGCGCTTGGAACGTGAATATAGATAATGCGGAAACTATCGCCCTGCTGATAGTCCGCCGGGGCAAGCACGAGGCCGCCGTAAAGCCCAACAATCAACAGAACGACAAAAAGCCCCCCCAGCCAGGGAATGAGGTGCCCAGCCGTTTCATAGAAATATTTTGGCGATGCGAGCTTGTGAAAAAACCGCCACATTCTGCGTTTTAACCCGTACTGATTTTCAAAGCCGCTGCGGTGGCAAGGGGCGCGAGCGTCAAGGCAAACAGCAATAGCGCACCCAAAATATAAAGTTGCCCCGCAATGGGCAAGTTCGCTGCCGATGCATCCACGGCGTTGGCGCCAAAAATTAATACCGGAATGTAGAGAGGCAGCACGAGCAACGATAGCAGAGCGCCGCCTCGCCGTAACCCTACGGTTAAGGCAACGCCAATGGCGCCGACCAGGCTTAACACCGGCGTGCCGAGCGCCAGCGTCGCCAGCAGCGTTCCCATTGCCTGCTCGGGCAGCGCCATTAACACGCCAAGCAGGGGTGCTATCAGTAACAAGGGCAAGCCCGTCACCAGCCAGTGGGCGAGTACTTTGGCGTGCACCAGAAAAGTCACCGGATAGGGACTCAGCAGCATTTGCTCTAGCGCGCCGTCTTCAAAGTCGGAGCGAAACATACTTTCCAGGGAGAGCAACGTCGCCAGCAGTGCGGCGACCCAGATGACACCCGGAGCCAAGGCCTGTAACAGGCTGCGCTCGGGGCTTATTCCCATGGGAAACAGGCTCACGACGACGATGAAGAACAGAATCGGATTAATGACTTCGTTGCGCCGGCGCACGGCCAGCAGGAGATCTCGCTTAAGTAATGTGAGGCAGGCGTGCGGTATGCCGGGTGCCATTAAATCCTCGGTCTCATGCCGATAGGTGAAGCGCTTTCGCTGGTCCGGCGGCCAGCCTGATCGGTTGGTGGGTGGTAAAGATCACCAAACCGCCTGCTTTAAGCTGCGTCTGTATGATCGACTCCATGATTTTGACGCCGGATCGGTCTAGTGCGGTGAATGGTTCGTCAAGCACCCAAATGCGTGCCTGGTTCGTCAGCAAACGCGCCAGGGCTATGCGTCGCCTTTGTCCCGCCGACAGTGCGCGCGCCGGCGTGTCCTCGAATCCGGCTAGATCAAAACGTTCCAGGGCGTGCAGTGGGGAGATGCCACTCGGTCGGGCGGTAAACGCCTGGGCGACTCGCAGGTTCTCTAGCGGTGAAAGTTCCAGCTTCACGCCGTTGTGGTGGCCGACGTAGACGATCTCTGCCCGGTAATCTAGCGGATTGGCAAATATGTCTAATCCCCGCCAACGCACTTCGCCGGCAGAGGGAAGGGCAAGGCCGCACAGTATCCGCAGGAGACTCGTTTTTCCGCTCCC
>JBAPTW010000509.1:0-10254 GCA_049282355.1 Gammaproteobacteria bacterium
CAAGGATGTATTCACGACGTCCCTTGCGGCAAGGCGATTGGTTGCCGCCCCGGCCGAAACGATGACCATGAGAAGCAATCTCTGATCAAGCTTATCCAGTGCGCGCAAGACGGAGATGGCAACAACAGCCTGTGATTGCGTCACGGCCGTCAGGGCGCTACGGCGCGCGGATACGAACCGATCACCTTGATGAGGAAGCCTTCCTGATCAAGAACGTCCAGCGCCTTGACCACCTGGGGATCTTGCGCATGACCCTCGATGTCGACGAAGAACACGTACTCCCACCGGGCGCTGCGGGAGGGCCGCGATTCGATGCGGGTCATGTTGATCTCAAGGCGCGCAAACGGCGCTAGCAGCCCGTACAGGGCACCGGAGCGATTATGCGCCGAAAGCAGCAGTGATGTCTTGTCTATCCCTGTCGGAGGAACCGACTGCTCACCGATAACCAGAAAGCGCGTCGTGTTGTCCGGCTCGTCCTCGATATTCGCCGCCAACATTTCCAAGCCGTAGATGGCGGCGGCGGCCTCACCTGCAACCGCGGCCGCGTCGCGCTCTTGCGCGGCGCACCGCGCTCCCTCGGCGTTGCTACTAACAGCAATGCGCCGTGCCGCAGGCAAATTGCGATCTAACCACTTGCGGCACTGGGCCAGCGACTGTTGATGCGTGTACACGCGGGCAATGGCTGCGAAATCCTCGCCCTTGGCCAAGAGGTGATGATGGATGCGCAGCTCCACCTCACCGCAGATGGCAAGCCGCGAACGAATGAACATATCAAGGGTGTGAGTCACCACTCCCTCGGTGGAGTTCTCCACCGGCACCACGCCGTACTGACAAGCTCCGGACTCGACCTCGCGGAATACCGCATCGATCGACTCAAGCGGCACCGTCTCGACAGTGTGGCCGAAATGGCGCAGTGCGGCCGCTTCGGTGAACGTGCCCCGGGGTCCCAGGAAGGCAAGCCGCATAGGCTGCTGCAGCGCCCGGCAGGCCGACATGATCTCGCGGAACAACCGTTCCACGTCACGGTCCGGCAGCGGGCCGGGATTGGCGGCGATCAATTTGCGCACCACCTGCACTTCGCGATCCGGGCAATAGTAGCCTACCGCATCACTATCCTCCTTGATGTCCGCGATCGTCTGTGCAAGCTGGGCACGCCGGTTGAGGCCCGCCAGCAATTCCCGGTCGAGCTCGTCGATTTGGCTGCGGATCGCGTTCAAGCGTGCCGCGCTGGCACTCATACTGAGTTCGCGCCGTACCGTCTTGACACGCGCCGCCCCTTGCGCCGCATCAAGCTCAATCTCCGTCTCAAAGTTGCCTGCCCTCCGCTCGCGAGTCTCTAGAGCGTGCGCCCGGTTACCCCGGCGGGCGTCTGCCACCGCCGCTCGGCACTCCCGGTTACCCGTAACGCTCTTCAAAGTCTTTCATGAAAGTGGCCAGCGCCACAACCCCCTCCTCAGGCATCGCATTGTAGATGCTGGCGCGCATTCCGCCCACGGAACGGTGCCCCTTCAACGCCACCAGTCCCGCTTCCTCGGCCTTCTCCAAAAAGGTTGTCTCTAAGCCGTTCTCGGCCAGAATAAAGGGCACGTTCATCCAGGAACGGCACTCGGGATCAATAGGATTTTCATAGAAATCCGAGCCATCGATGGCCGCATACAGAATGTGTGCCTTGCGCTGGTTGCGCTCGGCGAGACTGGCAAGCCCGCCCTGGGCCTTAATCCAATCGAATACCAAGCCAGCGACATACCATGCCATAGCAGGAGGGGTGTTGTACATGGAGCTAGCATCAGCCTGGCGCTTATAGTCGAGCACTCCCGGAGCACGAGAATTAACACGGCCGATAAGATCGTCGCGCACGATGACCAGGGTCAGTCCGGCGGGGCCAATATTTTTTTGGGCACCGGCATACATGACGCCGAAGCGACTGACATCGAGGGGTCGCGAAAGGATGCTGGAAGACATATCCGCAACCAGCGGAGTATCTCCGATTTCGGGCACCCAATGAAACTCAAGGCCACCAATGGTTTCGTTTGGCGTGTAGTGAAGATAGGCAGCAGCGGGGTCCAAATGCCACTCCGACTGCGGCGGTACGCGGCTATACCCTGTCGCCGCAGTGCTGGCTACCACATTCACCTCGACATAACGGCGCCCCTCCTCGATGGCCTTCTTCGACCATTGGCCGGTGTCGACGTAGTCGGCCCGTCCCCCGTCATCGGTCAGATTCAGCGGCACGGCCGCGAACTGCCCGGTGGCGCCTCCCTGTAGAAACAGCACTCGATAGTGCTCCGGGATCGCCATTAGCTCGCGAAGAGTTGCTTCGGCGCTGCTCGCAATGGAGCGAAAGGCCTCGCTGCGATGGCTCATCTCCATCACGGACATCCCCGTTCCCCGCCAGTCCAGCAGCTCCGCTTGGGCTTGCCGAAGCACCGGTTCGGGCAACATGGCGGGGCCCGGGCTGAAGTTGTATACGCGCGTCATCTCAATTCCTCAAGATTGGCCCTGTCATTACACATCACACATCCATCTCCTCGCCCTCTTCGACAATGCGATCGAGCCCCACCAGCCGTTCGCCGTCAGCAAGGCTGATGAGCTTAACCCCTTGGGTGTTACGGCCAAGCACGCTGATTTCTCCTACGCGGGTTCGCACCAGCTTGCCACCGTCGGTGATAAGCATGACCTCGTCGCTTTCTTGAACCAGCAAGGCATCGACAACTTCGCCGTTGCGAGCAGAAGTCTGGATGGAGATGATCCCCTGACCGCCTCGCCCCTGAAGGCGGTATTCCGGCAAATTGCTACACTTCCCATAGCCGTTGGCAGTAACGGTGAGCACCCGGCCATCGTCGGCGATGATCAGTGAAATCACCTGCTGATCCGCCGCGAGCTGCATCCCGCGCACGCCGCGCGCCGTACGACCCATGGGACGTACGTCCTGCTCATTAAAGCGAATCGCCTTGCCGGAGCTATTGAAAAGCATGACATCGCGGGTGCCGTCGGTGATGGCAACACCCACTAGCTCATCACTTTCCAGCAGATCGATGGCCACGATGCCATTGGAGCGCCGTCGCGAGAAGCTTTCCAAAGTACATTTCTTCACCAGTCCCTTGGCGGTCGCCATGAACACGTAGCCAGGTTGCGTAAAGTCATGCACCGGCAGCAGCGCACTGATGCGCTCCCCTTCCTCGAGCGGCAGCAGATTGATAATCGGTTTGCCACGGGCGGTGCGCTGCGCTTCTGGCAGCTCATAGACATTCATCCAGTAGACTTTACCGCCAGTGGAAAAGCACAGCACCGTGTCATGGGTGTTGGCGACGAAAAGATTGTCGATGAAGTCCTCTGCCTTCATGCGCGTGGCCGAGCGACCCTTGCCGCCGCGCTTTTGCGCGCGATAAGTGTCGAGCCGCTGCCACTTGACATACCCGGCATGAGATAGCGTCACCATCACGTCTTCAGGGCTGATGAGATCCTCCGGATTGAAGGCCTGGTGATCATTGATGATCTCCGTGCGACGCCCTTCCCCAAAGCGATCGCGCAGCTCGCCGAGCTCCGTACGGATAACATCCATGAGTCGATCCGGATTTGCGAGAATGTCGAGAAGATCTTGAATCCTACTGAGCAACTGCTCGAATTCGCCGATGATTTTATCCTGCTCGAGAGCCGTCAAACGGTGCAGTCTGAGGTCCAATATGGATTGCGCCTGTTTCGGCGACAGTCGATAGCCAGCCTCGCTCAATCCGTATTCCGCGTCGAGATCCTCAGGACGAGAGGCAGCCGCTCCGGCGCGCTCGAGCATAGTGGATACCATGCCGGGGGGCCAAACCGTCTCCAACAAGCGTTGCCTGGCCGCCTCCGGGCTCGGCGAGGCTTTGATGAGCGCAATTACCGCATCAATATTGGTCAACGCCACCGCCTGCCCCTCCAGCAGGTGAGCCCGTTCCCGTGCTTTGCGCAGCTCATAGAGCGTGCGCCGGATGACCACCTCACGCCGGTGCCTGACGAAGGCCTCCACCAGCTGCTTCAGGTCCAGCAGGCGAGGCTGACCATCCACCAGCGCGACCATGTTGATCCCGAAAACCGTCTGCAGCTGCGTGTGCTGGTAGAGGTTATTCAAAATAACTTCGGCCACCTCGCCTCGTCTGAGCTCGATCACCATGCGGGTACCGTCCTTGTCGGACTCGTCCCGAAGCTCCGAGATCCCCTCGAGCTTCCTTTCCTTGACCAGCTCGGCGATACGCTCCAGCAGGCGCGCCTTGTTGACTTGGTAGGGCAGCTCCGTGGCTACGATCCGCTCTTTCCCGCCATCGGCTGGCTCCACGTGTGTGCGCGCACGCACGTAGATGCGCCCGCGCCCAGTCTGATAAGCCTCATAAATGCCCTGCGCCCCGCTGATGATGCCGGCAGTCGGAAAGTCTGGGCCCGGTAACCGCGCCATCAGACCGGAGATGTCGATGCCAGGATTCTCGATGTACGCGATGCAGGCATCAACAACTTCAGTGAGATTGTGCGGCGGGATGTTAGTGGCCATGCCCACAGCGATTCCTGACGAGCCATTCACCAGCAGGTTCGGCAGCCGCGTCGGAAATACCGCTGGCTCTCGTTCTGAGCCATCGTAGTTGGGCACAAAATCGACGGTTTCCTTATCGATGTCGGCAAGCAGCTCGTGAGCGATGCGCGAGAGCCTGACTTCGGTATAGCGCATGGCCGCCGCCGGGTCGCCATCCACGGAGCCGAAGTTCCCCTGCCCATCGACCAACATCGCCCGCATGGAAAAAGGCTGGGCCATACGCACCAGCGCATCATAGACCGCACCTTCGCCGTGGGGGTGATACTTACCCGTGGTATCGCCACAAACGCGGGCTGATTTCTTATAGGGCCGATTCCAATCGAGCCCCAACTCGCTCATCGCGAACAAGACCCGCCGATGTACGGGTTTCAGCCCGTCGCGCACATCCGGCAGTGCGCGCCCGATGATGACGCTCATGGCGTAATCCAGGTACGACTGCTTCATTTCCTCCTCGATATTGACCTGGAGGATTTCTTTGGCGAATTCGAACATATAAAGCTGCGATCGGCCTTGTCCTAAGGGAAGAGCTGCAGGTGCAGAAACTCAAGCTGAGAAGCTGTTGAAAAAATTACTGCGTTTGCCATAACGGCGTTGCGCGATGGCTCGCCATCCTCATGTACTCCCTTGTACACTTCGGTTGTTCGCCGCCGTGCGCCTTTCTCTACCAGCGCTCGCGACACTTCATAGAACAGCTTCTGAGGCTGGGAAGGAATTGGTTTATAGCATCCCTACCAATTAGACAAATATTACCATATTGACGGGGCGCATCGCACTGGCGACAAGAGGAGTCGATTGCACTGGTCCGCCGGCGCCTATATACACTAAGCCACAAGCGGCAAGAGCAAACGGAACTAACAGCGAAACCGCCAGAAAATGCCGATTGTGCGACACCGGATACCGGTGAGCAATCTACGCTGAATGCACCGACGCCTTCGCCAATTTCTCCACCGTCTCGGGGGGCAGCGAACCACCCCAGTGGCCGGCCAGCTTGTCGCGATATACATCGCCTCCACTGCCGGCGCCCGCATGCGGCCGGTGATGAGCGTCGCAGCCGAGGCAAATCGTGGCCTGCAAGGTGATCGCTATCATGAGGGCGCCGGCTTCTGGAAACGAACCGATGCCTGCCAGGTCACCCTGATCGCTGCAGAAGATCTCAGCGAAATCGAGGCGCGCCGTGGATTGCGAGTTGCCAACGGCGAGCACCGCCGCAACTTAGTGGTGCGTAACTTGCCGCTCTCGTTACTCACCGACAAGCGGCTGCGTATCGGCGACACCCTGTTTGCTTACCACAAGCCCCGACCGCCTTGCGCCTACCTGGAATCCCTCACCGAGCCCGGCATGGTCAAGGCACTGAGCCGGCGCGGCGGTGTCTGCTTGCGTGTTCTGCAAGGCGGTCGGTTGCGCGTCGGCGACACCGTGAGCGTGCTGTAGCGCCCTTCGATCCACGTCGCTTGGCGTTATAGGACACCCACGTGGCATTACTTACGATGTTCTTAGTAACAACAGGCTTCTAAAGCAGGCCGATGGGGACTAACGGCCCAGGACTTCACCGAGCTTAGCAAAGCTGCCACACTATTCGCACGCCGATAAAAACACCCTGTAATACCGAACAAGAGCTCGTCATCATGGCCGATTCCGTGAAATTCATGCTCGCCGAGGCTGATCTCCCGCAAACCTGGTATAACATCGCCGCCGATTTGCCCACAGCGCTTCCCCCGGTACTCAATCCCCTGACCCAGCGTCGCGCAACGCCCGACGATCTCGCGCCCATTTTCCCGTGGTCCATCATTGAGCAGGAAATGAGCACAGAGCGCGATATTCCAATCCCGGAGCCGGTGCGTGAGGTCTATCGGCAATGGCGCCCAACGCCCCTGTTTCGAGCCCGGCGGCTAGAGAAGGCGCTCGATACCCCGGCGCGCATTTACTACAAATATGAAGGGGTAAGCCCTGCAGGCAGCCATAAGCCCAATACCGCCATTGCCCAAGCGTTTTACAACAAGCAGGAGAGGGTGAAGCGGATCGCCACCGAGACCGGCGCCGGCCAATGGGGATCCTCGCTTGCTATCGCCGGCGCCTTCTTTGGGCTCGAAATTGAAGTGTTCATGGTCAAGGTCAGCTTTCACCAGAAACCTTACCGCCGCACCTTCATGGAAAGCTTCGGCGCCAAGTGTATCGCTAGCCCCAGCGACACCACCGCCTGTGGGCGCGCCGTATTGGAAAGCCATCCCGACAGCACCGGCAGCCTTGGCATCGCTATCAGTGAGGCAGTGGAAAAAGCCGCCGCACGAGAAGATACCAAATATGCCCTGGGCAGCGTCCTCAATCATGTGCTTCTGCACCAAACCATCATCGGTCTGGAGGCACAACTGCAGTTCCAGCTCGCCGAGGATTACCCGGATCTAATCATCGGCTGCACCGGTGGGGGCAGCAACTTTGCCGGCATTGCCTTTCCCTTTCTCGGTGAACGGCTGCGTCACGGCCGTGCGCTCGAGTTCATCGCCGTGGAGCCGGCTGCTTGCCCAACGCTCACACGAGGCGCCTACGCCTATGATTTCGGTGACACCGCCCACCTAACACCGCTGGTAAAAATGTATACGCTGGGGTCGAGCTTCGTGCCCCCCGGGTTTCACGCGGGCGGGCTTCGCTATCACGGCATGGCGCCGATGCTCAGCCACCTGACCGCGCTCGGTTACATTAAAGCACGTGCCTATGAGCAGCTCGAGTGCTTCGCCGCCGGCCTCGAGTTTGCCCGAGTGGAAGGTATTTTGCCGGCCCCGGAAGCAAACCATGCAGTCAAGGCCACCATTGACGAGGCGCTGCGATGCAAGGCAGAAGGGATCAGTCGGGCCATCCTGTTTAACCTCTGCGGGCACGGCCATTTCGACATGCAGGCGTACCGCGACTACCTGGATGGCAAGCTCGTCGACCAAGCCTATGATCCCTCGGAGATTGCCATGGCGCTTGCCGGCCTACCCGCCGTCAACGAGCCAAAAGCTGCCACCTCCTCGTCCTGACGAGCGCTTTCCGAAGCCAGCAGGGCCGAGAGCTCGCTCAGCGGGTCGCACTCATCTCACCCTCCTTGGCAGCAGCCGCCGCGGTGGCATGGACCTGTTCAACCAACGCCGGTGCCAAATTGAGGCGAGCGGCGAGCATCTGTAAATACGCCCGCTCCGCGGGGGTATCAATGTCCACCGCAAGCACCGACGCCGTGTAAATCTCCGTCGCCACCTCCGGGGTGACACCCAGCTTCACAATGGCATCAACGTCCAGTGGCTTACCCAGCTCCTCCAACAGGAAGGCCTTGCTCTCGGCATCGAGATCGAGCTTGTTGAGCTGCTCGAAGATACGCTGATGCTCTTCTTGATCGATATGTCCATCGGCCTTGGCCGCGGCAATTATCGCCTGCATCAAGGCCAAACCGAGGGCGTTTTGCGATGCGGTATCATTGTCCGGCGGCAAAAACCCGGTTTGCACCAGCGGTTCGCCCAGTCTGAAACGGGATGCGGACTGCTGGGGGGGCTCGCCCTGCTGATAGCGCTTGTAGGCCATATAAGCCAATCCGCCCACTGCCGCTAAGCCGCCCACGTTAAGGGCAGACTTCGCGAGCTTCTTTCCCTTCTTGCCGGTCATCAGGCTGGTTAATGTCCCCGAGAGCGCACCGCCCAAGAGCCCGCTGGCGGCGCCGCTGTTCAGCAGCTTGCTCATCAGATCGTTACCCTTCGCAGAGCCGGAGCCCGTCGCCCCGCCCAAGCCGCCCTCCATCAGTCGCTTCAATAGATCGCCCGTATTCATTGAGTTTCGTCCTTCTCCAACACGCTGTAAGCTCCTCCAAAGAGACCGCCAATGCGCCAGAAAATTCGGCCAGCGGCGTGACCGGCGAGGTTCGTCTCGACAACAACGACGGATTCATTCAGCCCACCCTCGACCTCGCCCAAGAAACCGTGCTGGATGCTAGCGGATTTGCTGGCCTACCGCTCCTCCGGAACCAAGAGTCAGTGCTGCTCTGAGACAACTCCTAAGGAGGCGCAAAATTTTCAATCAATGACTCCAAGGCGTTGTCATCCACGGGCTTGGTCAGGTAATTGTCGATTCCCACCTCCTGCGAGCGCCGTCGGTTTTCCTCCTGCCCATAACCCGTCAGGGCGACCAGCAACAACGACTGGTGGCTGCGGGCGCGGCGCAGACGACGGGCAATTTCATAGCCATCCATGCCAGGCAACCCCAGGTCGAGGATCACGACCTGAGGTCGAAAGCTGGCCACCGTCTGGAGGGCATCCGGACCATCGGTCGCCGTGCAGGTCTCATGGCCCATGGTCTCCAGCAGCATGGCCAAGGACAAGGCAGCGTCCGATTCGTCATCCACCACCAAGATCCGTTTCGAAGCCCGCTCGAGCGGGCGCAGACGGTTCACCACGGCCGGTGCCGCCTCACTTACCGGCTCCGTCAACACCGGCAGCCGTATAATAAACTCGCTTCCCTGCCGGGGCCCTCGGCTGAAAGCGCTGACGTTGCCGCCATGCAGCTTCACAAGGCTTCGCACCAGTGTGAGCCCAAGGCCCAAGCCACCATCGCTCCTGTCCACAGGGCAATTTGCCCGTTGAAACGGCTCAAAAATATGCGCCAGCATGTCCTCGGGTATACCGATCCCACTATCGCGCACCTTGACCACCGCCTCCTCTGGGTCACCAGTCGCGATCAACCACAGTTTCTCCCCCACTTCCGTACACTTGGAAGCGTTGTCGAGGAGATTACCCACAACCTGCGCCAGACGGATCACGTCGGCATGCAGCCATACCGGGTCTTCTGGCAAGGAGACGCTCAGGTCCTGGTTGCGACCATCGATGGTGGGAGCGACGATTTCCAGCGCCCGGGAAATCACCTCGGCAAGCTTCGTTGGCGCCTTGCGCAACTCGATGCGGCCTTGGGTAATACGGGAAACGTCGAGCAGATCGTCCACCAAACGGGTGAGATGCTCCACTTGGCGGGCGATGACCTCCTTTGCCCAGCGTGCCCTTGGGTGAAAATAATCTGGATGCCTGTGGCACCAGGCAACGGTGTTGCGAATGGGTGAGAGCGGATTGCGCAGCTCATGGCCCAACATCGCCAAGAAGTCGTCCTATCGAGGCCGAGCACCGGAGTGGTTTGCGGGGTGAGCGGTTCCATGAAATAGATTGGATAATAGAAGGGCCTGGCGTCGATCTCCTGCCAGCGGCGATCCGTTTCGTAGTTAAATGTCCGAACCGTATAGTTCGGATAGCCTGCCGCGCGCATGCGCCGCTCAAAAGCGGCCAGCTCCGACGACGCAACCTTGATCTGCGCCTCCAGTTGATAGATGTGCGGATACTGCTCGAGCATCGTTCGCGCGTAGGCGCGTGCCTCGCGAGAGCCTATCTTTCTCCCCACGGAAAAATGCGCCGAGAAGCCGGCCAGCACCACCTCGTTACTCAGTATCCTTTGGACGAGGCGGTCGTGCAATGCTTCTGTGCTGCGAATGAATTCGAGCTTGGCGTGTCGTATACCCAGAAAGATCACGAGAGCTATTAGAAACAGGCTGAGAAGAACCCAGCCGAAACCGAGGAACCAATAGGGTAGGGTGCGAGCCGAACGACTTCCTTTCATTTTGCTGTCGTCCACCACATACGAGACCTGGGACTATAAAGTGATACTGTGATCTCTTCTAGTGCGTAACAACT
>JBAPTW010000510.1:0-1631 GCA_049282355.1 Gammaproteobacteria bacterium
GTGCCGCCGCCGGCCGGCATCGCACCGAACAGCGCGCCCCCCACATTGGCCGCGCCGGTAGCGATCAGCTCGCGGTTGGCATCGATAGGAGGATCTTCGGGGCGGGCAAAGGCGCGACCCGCCGCAATCGTTTCGGTAAAGCTCATCAGCGCGATCCCAAGCGCACCGGGAACCAGCTGCTGCACGAGCGTCAGATCCGGAATGGTGAGCGACGGAAGTCCCTGCGGAATCAGGCCGACCGTCGAGACCCCCAGTGCCTGCAGGCCGAAGAACCACGCCCCGGCGATGCCCCCGCCGACGGCGATAAGCGGCGCCGGAGAGTGCGGCCAAAGGCGCTCCATGCCGATCAGCACGAGCAACGTCGCGGCGGCCACTGCGAGCGTCAGCAGCGAAGTCTCTGGAATGTGGTGCACGACGCTGAGGAGATCAACGAAGAACCCCTGCTTGGTGATGTGGATTCCCAAGAGTTTCGGCACCTGGTCCAGCACGATCACCAGGCCGATCCCCGCTTTGAAGCCGGTCAGCACGGGCGCGGAAATGAAGTTGGCGACAAACCCCAGACGCATCAGCCTCGCCAGCACCAGCATGGCGCCGACCAGCACGGTCAAGGCGGCCGTCGCGGCGACGAGCTTCGCCGGGTCGCCGTCCGGCACCGCCAGGCCGAGCTGCGTGCCGGCCAGGATCGCCAGCGTGGTGGTGGAGCTGACGCTGAGTACCCGCGATGAGCCGAGCAGGGCGTAGACGATCATCGGGATGAAGGCCGTGTAGAGACCCACCGCAACGGGCAAGCCAGCAACGGTCGCATAGGCCATGGCCTTGGGCAGGACGACCGCCGCGGTCGTGAGACCGGCAACGAGGTCGAAGCGTACTGCGCTCCTGCCAGACGGGCTTGCCGTCGTCTCTGTAGGATGCTGATTCATGCCGCTTGTCCCCTTTTGCTGCGCCGATTCAAACGGCGTCGCTGTTGTTCATCGCTCATACTAATACCTTCGAGAGTAAGGTCACTGTTGAGGAAAGTGGTCCCGGATGGGCTTGTCAGGACACGCCGTGAAGTCGTCCCTGTAAGCCCGGGCGCCGCCGTCCTGCGGCACACGGTCCCGACAAGCCCATTGCGGCCCCTGTGGCCTGACTTACGATGTTCTTAGAAACTCCGGCCAAGGAGCCCTTCAGCGGTGCCTTCGCCGCCGCTGTCGTTCCTTCAGTCCGCCAAGCGGCGTTCACGGGGCTGCGGAAAGGACAGTCATCAACGTCGCCAAGCGCGGCAAGCAACCGGTCTCGCTATCTTCCGACCACGCTTGCCAGGAGTTCCGCCGCCCCTGTCCACAACACCTGAATGCCAATGCAGAACAACAGGAACGCCGACAGGCGCACCACGATGCTGGTGCCATCCGCGCCGATCGCCCGTGAAATGCGATCGGAAAAGCGGTACGCGAGATAGACGATCAGGCAGATCAACACCGTCGCCGCCGTGGCTTGCGCAAAGAACCACGCGAGCTGGCTTGCCCCGGCGCCGATCGGCCGGCTCGTGCCGAGCGAAATGGCCACGGAGATGGTACCGGGACCGGTGGTGATCGGCATCGTCAGCGGGTAAAAGGCGAGGCTACTCGCTCCGCTGCGGTTGAGCAGACTCG
>JBAPTW010000511.1:0-1902 GCA_049282355.1 Gammaproteobacteria bacterium
ATGGGTCTGCTCCTTCGTTGAAGTGCGGTTTGAGGCACCACAACCTCAACACAGGACAGACCCAGACTGCTAATTTTCCATCTTGCGAGAACCTTCTTACTGACTACCGCGCGAGCGGTTTAGTCCCCTGGCCGATTGCTGCCGTTAGGATCACCCGATAGGACCGAGGGTCGTCTGGCCCGCAGGAATCGGTGGCAGCGGTGGACAAATCCGGCACGGTCCGCGCGGATCATTCGGAGAAAATCCGGTGGGATAAAGTGACCGACAACACCGATTACCCTACACCCCCATGCCCCCGGATTCCAGGAAGAGCCAAACTTTATTGAACGTCGGCTGTTGCAGCAGGAGTTCGGCGAATCGTTGCATTAAAGGATGCAGACGTTGTTCGGGCATATTGGGTATCAGGTCATAGAGCATACAGCCCTGGCGAAACAGGGAATCAATATATGCCGATTTATTAAGGGGTCTGACCCCTTTTTCCTTTCGGATGATCTCGCTAATCTGCGGCTCGTTCATCTGAACTGCCATCGCCAAATCCACAGCAACAGCTCACCTCTTGAGGTACGTCGATTGCTTGAGCCGAGTACGGGGTGACTCGTGCGCTCGGTTCTGCGGGGAGGGGGTGATAGCGATATCATCTCCTTACCCAATCATGTAACACACCACCTAGGACTTTGGAGACTCGCAGATGGGAATGCAAAGCAGGAAATCAGCCTGGTTGGTGCTCTTGGCGGTAGCGGCCGCGCTGATTGCAGGGATACTGCTGTGGCTAGCGCTCCGCGAGTCGGTGCCCGAGAGCGAGTCGGTGCCCGATGAGGTGTCAAGCGTAGAGTCAAGCGCAGAAAAGCTGTCAACCGTAAGGGCGTCACGAATTTTTGCCAGCCCCAACAGGCATCCCCCGACGGAGTTTGCCGCTTATGGCATCTTAGCCTTCCGGTCGCGGCCGTCACCATTCAATCGGGACCGCCACATGATGTTCTGTCACGCGTACCTTGCGGTCCTGCCTCACGCGTCCGAGCTTGCAGTTCCCCGTTCCGAGCAAATGGTGACGGTATGGCCTGTTAGCTCAGATGAGGCCTCTGCCCTATTAAATCTGCTTAGTACTCAGATAAATCGGCTACAGATTGCCTGTCAAATGGCGGTTGAGGATTATGGCTTGGTAATTGCGAAGCAAGCGCTGAAAGACGCGGAAATGAGTGGGAGGAACCTGAGCGGCGGTGGTCCATATTTGCTTGCATGGTCGCCCTCGGCGGATAAGGGCAAACCGGATGCCTTGGTTCTCGTGAGTGACCTATCCGACATCACGACCTACGAGCAGGCCCAGGAGAGATTTCTTGCCTGGTCCCGTGATATCGAGAGCGATCCTGCCTTATGGGCGAGAGGTTGGGACGTTGAGCGGCTGAGAGTGCGTATCCGCAGTTGGGTCGACAAGTACGGGGAAAAGGCGCTTGCGATGCTTGTGAGATAGAACCTGGGGGGAGAGGTCCTGGCGATGTTCGGCATCGGCGGCGGGGTCGGTTTTCTCCTTGGACTTGTTGCCGTGTGGTGGGTTGAGCCGACCACCGAAGGCGGTACGCTTTTACTTGTAGCGATCTTTGTCATCGCTTCGGCCGTGGTGGGCGGAATCGCAACGTCTTTCTTCGGACCCATCTTCCCTATGGCACACTTTTTGGCAAGAATTTCCTTAGCTTTTTCAGATAGTTGTCACAGCCCGCAGGCGCTTACATGCCTACAAACCGCAAGCCCCTGATTCTATTGAAAAAAACGAAGCTACAAAAACCAATAAAATCAGTAAGTTAAAAAAGTGTAGGCATGTAAGAGTAGGCATGCACTTTGCGATAACTGTATGATTTACAAATACTTTCAGAACTGACGTAGGCATTCTATGCCGGAAGATGGGCC